>NZ_JACJQM010000079.1:0-25192 GCF_014696655.1 Nostoc sp. FACHB-888
AGTGTTACTTAGAATCCGCTCTGCACTGATAAATCACAATTTGGGTTTCATTTCTCCAAACCATTATCAATCATGGGTTTTGTCTTATTTCAGTGCCATTCGCGTATGAACTTGTGGCTCAATTAATGCTGGAAGGTGCAGACTACTCACCAGAACGTCTGATGCCAACTGTAGTGAAATAGCAGGGCAGTAAACTTCACCATCTACCAGGTTTACTGCCTTCAGGTGATCGCCCTTAACAACGCAATTAACAGGAGAACAAACAATGGATACGATTGCACTGGTTCCTAACAACTCGTTGATCACCGAGACACCTGAGGAAGGACGGCAATTAGCCGTGAAATTGGCGCGACTAATTATTAAGCTAACTCAACCCGATGAAGAGAAGCGCAAACAGCTACGAGATGTCTATGGTAACGATGCCATGATGTTGATTGCCGTAGGGCAAACAGTTGCCACTGAGTTTGCCACGATCGCGGCTGCTAACAATTATTGGCAGAAGTGAGGTGGGCAATGAATGACTATTGTTTAGTGGACTGTGGTTTTCACGACCAGTTAGAAGTCCTAGCAACGCTACGGCAATCTTGCCAGATTTCCTATCGCACTGTAACTGGAGAAATCGTCCAAGTTCAGGATCAGATTGTGGATGTGTATGCTGCCAACCAAGCAGATTTTTTGAAGCTTAAAGACGGGACTGAGATTCGGCTCGATCGCCTGATCTCTGTCAATGGCAACCCAACTCGATTTGCTTAGGAGTAGCATAATGGTAATCCAACTTAAGATTGATCGCGTCTTACAAAGTTCATTTGCCCTCAAAGCGCTGAATCTTTTGTTTGTGTTTCAAGTCAATTGTCCCGGTTGTTTCATCTATGGTTTTCCTCTCGTCAACAAGTTGCACTGGAAGTATTGTCAGTCCGGCTTAAATGTCTTGGGGATCTCAACGGCTTTTGAGGATTTTGAGTACAACACTGCTGCCAATACAGAGTTGCTTTTGACTGAGATGAAACTGGTTGGAGCAACTCGGCAAGCGTTAGGAGAATTTTACTCTCAAGCAATCGACTTTCCCGTTGCTGTCGATCAACTTACCACGGGTACACTATTCGCAACACTTGAAAACACTGAGGCTTTAACTGAAACGATCCCTGGTTTTGATCACCTGCCCAAATCAGAGCAGGCAATACTGCGTCAAAAGGTGAACGCTTACTTGCAGCGGTACGCCAAAACATCGGCAACCTTTACGCTGAATCATTTACTGGGGACACCGACCTTTCTTCTGGTTGACCAAAACCTGCAATTGCTAGATGGATGGTTTGGGTATACGCCTGAAGCAGCAGTGATTGAGCGCATCGAAAAACACCTTTGCACCTTTAAAAGAGTAACCCAGGAACTATGCAAGTAACGTTTCATGGGCAACCGATGCGATTGCTGGGCTTACCATTGAAAGTCGGCGATCGCGCCCGTAACGTGCGGGTGATTGACAACAACCTGTCACCCGTGCTGCCACTGGCGCGATCACAGGGAAAGATTCGCCTTTTCCTCACGGCTCCTTCCCTGGATGTGCCGATTTGTAGCGCTGCAATTCAGAAATTCAGCCAACATCTAAACTCACTGGGTCAAGAGGTAACTGATTTCGTTGAAGTCTTTCTCGTCTCTGCTGATCTGCCCTTTGCTCAAAGCCGTTGGCAAACGATCAAAGATGTTGCAGATATCACAATGCTTTCGGATCATCGTGATCTGGATTTTGCCCGCAATTGGGGATTGTTGGTTCAAGAAGTGGGGCTACTAGCACACGCCGTTTATGTAGTTGATCGCACGGGCATTGTAACGTATCGAGAAGTTGTCCCTGAACTGTTGGATGAACCGAATTACCAGGCTGCGATTGAAGCGCTGCAAGCCATCGCTTAAACGTGGATGGTGTCATGTTGAAAACGTTGAAGTTTTGCTTAATTTACGAAAAATATCGTGTTAAACGACACCTTACACTGCACTTGGAGAAACTAATGAGGCACTTTACCCTGTTTACTTTTCTGTATCTAGCAGCGGGAGTTTGCCTAACGGCGGTCGCACTTGGGCACCCTGACATGGCTTCAAACAATAAAACAACCCTGCTAGTTAATGCTGGATCGTTATACCTTGTTGCTGCCCTTAGTAATTTTCAATTTTGGCATCAAGGTGTAGTACGAAGTGAAGCGAAACTACGCGATAAACCTGCTTGGGATCGGAATTTTGTCATGATCTTACCAATACTTATTATTGCATTTATGCTTGTTACAGCAATCCCCGACCTGGTGAATCACAACTGGGCAACAGAGGCGAGCGCCAGAGCATCTGGAGCACCACTGCTCATCCTAATTAATGCAGAACAACTCTTTATCAGAAGCCAAATTCGGCAAGAATCTTGATTACTAGATACACAGCACAAAGACACTGATGGTGTACCTACCTACGGTAGTATAGGTCATTACCGAAGGCTTTAGCGAGAGCTTATCACTGTCAAAACTATAATTGTGAGAAATCTAAGGATGGGGTGGCGTTGGGAGTGAGAACGAGTAATACAATATGCCAGTAGTTGAAGTGTTATCGCTTGGCTATCCATTCCAGTCCCTGGCTAAGGAAAAATAGATAATGAAACTCTCAAAAAAAGCTCGTAGTACGATGATTCAGAAAAGCCTCGAAACACGAAAAAAGTTTCCGATCTCGTACTTCGATTCCCGAAAGTATATTCAGCACAACGTCCGTCTAGAAGATGGACTTGGCCCGATTCTTCAGTTTATGGATGATCTGCCTGCCGATTCTACTAGCGTAATCGTTTGCCGTGCGATCGAAGATGGTGATTACAGCGTACTTCATGCCGATTATATTCTTGGTGATTGGGGCCCGATGGTCGGCTTTGAAATTCATCGTTGGGAAGATGACCGCATTGTAGAGCACTGGGATAATCTTTGCCCTACTCCTACTCAAAAGAACGTGAGCGGACACTCTATGACTGATGGCGCGAACGAGGTCGTCGATTTGGAGCGCACCCAAAGCAACAAAGCTCTAGTCTACGAATTTACCAAGAAGATTCTTGTTGACAGAGAACTTTCCTTTCTCTCCAACTATTTCACGGATGGCGCATTAGTTCAACACAGCCCACATTATGGCGATGGTGTGCAGTCCTTCGAGGCGATGATGAAGGCTTGGCAAGCTGATGGCGAAACGGCTTACCATCGTATGCATCTGTTGCTGGGCGAAGGCAATATGGTGCTGGTCATTAGTGAGGGCATTTTCAAGAACAAACCTGCTGCTTTTTATGATCTATATCGTCTTGCAAACGATAAAATTGTTGAACATTGGGAAGTTTTTGAAACAATACCCCCTCGCGATACATGGAAGAACTCCAATGGCAAGTTCTAGAGCGTGTCGTCTAAGCCAATCGATGCAAAATTTTGGTCTGTTGCTGTTGTTGTTGGAGTAAATGCTGTTCTTGCTCTGCCAGTTGTTGTGCTAGAGCAGCAAGTAACTGCACTTGAGTTATCGATTGCTGTTGTACAGACTCTTGAGCCATCATCGCTTTTATTAAGATTCTAGTTGACCCAGATGGGGAATTCGACAGAAACCCACTGAACTAAATCAATCACTATTTCTGGATGAATCCATTAGGAAATTTGCAGCAATAGGGTTGTCAATTGCTTGTACCATAATTATTCACCTCAATCATTATTTTTCACTTTCAATTCAGCGAAGCTTTCTTTGTGGCTATTTGAATGTCTTTAGTAGCCCTATAGATTACTTTCGTAGAGCTATTTTGTAATCGAACAGGTCTTTTAATGACTGGTGGTTTATGTATGGACATGGCTTAAAATAGCTGAAATTGCTGTGAATTATCTTGTAATGCAGGCTTTTGATAAACCATGCCTTCGACCTCATAACAGCGAGTCATGAGTTTGTTTCGGTTTAGTCGAAAGCTGGCTTTTTTTCTTTGATTTGGCAGAGGTACAAATAGATACTGTGGATGTTGTATAGTACCTTCATCACCCAAATATCGGGAAAGCGTACCGTTGATTTGGTAAACTTTTGAGGAACTTAATAGCGTTGAGTCGTAAACTTTAATCAAATTTAATTCCATTTCAGTAGCAGTGAAGTGTGCGATAATTTATCGTGGAACCGATTTTCCTCTACAGTCAGATTTAATTAGTCTGACTGTAGAGTTTTTCACGCATAATCTGATTCTTCTTTCGTCAACATTTTCGTTACCTCTGCGTTAATTATTGATTGAGGGGGAGAAATGTTACAGATATAAATGCTCGAAGATTTGATTGAGCTTTTCCTTTAATTCATCAGCCAGAGCCTTGGGAGCATCCACTTTTGGAAGATTTACCATTTATGGGAAAATGTAAAGGGAAATAACCCTGTGCGATCGCTGACAATGAACCAAGAGAAACAAGAACGGATCAAAGCCTGCTTACAAGAATTGTCAACACTGCTGTATGAAGAAGCAGACAAAAGTAAGCTGACAGACCTTGAAGGCATAGAAAAAACAGTTCGCACTCAAGTATTAGAACTAGTCAGCCCAGAAATAGCCCTTTTTTTATCGAACAAAAAACAGGAACAAAAGTAGGTAAAACTAGGAAAATAAAAAGCTTAGTAGGGGAATTGACTCTTAAAGCCAAACAGCTACAAAGACTGGGTTTGAAGGCAAGAAGTAGGTTAAGTCCATTACTTCAAAAGTGTTGTTTGAGGCTATCAGCAAATGAATCATATCAAAAAGCAGAAATTGAGATTGAGGCATTAACAGGAGTGAAAGTTGGTCACACGACGCAACAAAAACTAGTTCTCGAACAAGATTTTCAACTGCCCGTAGCATTACAAGCCGTGTCAGAAGTCAGTGTAGATGGAGGAAAAGTCCGGCTTAGAGGTAAACCGAAAGCAGGCTGTCACTGGCGAGACTATAAAACCGTTCGTCTACAAGGAATTTACTATGGTGCATTTTTTGATGACAACCAATCATTAGTTGATTATGTCAATAGTCAGCGTCTGGTTAACCCGTTAGTCTGCTTAGGAGATGGTCATGATGGTGTATGGAATCTTGTCAGAGAATTTGGTAAAAGTGAGAATTTTGAGCGTTGGGAAATTTTAGATTGGTATCACCTTAAAGAAAATCTCTATAAAATTGGTGGTTCTTTAAAACGGCTTAAAGCTGCTGAAAATTTTTTGTGGCAAGGTCAAATAGATAATACTCAGGCTTTGGGCGTTGCATAAATGCGGGATGAATTAGTTAAATACAGGTATTTCTCTATACTTCAAATAATGAAGTAATAATCGAATTGAATGTTTAAGCATATCTACTGATTTGGAATAGCATAATGTTTTTCGATGTAGGCGTGCCAGATAATGACGTAAACGTGTATTTTCACCTTCTACTCTGGTCATATATGTTTTACTAACGATATGATCCCCTGGCTCAATAAAACTGGGGTAAACTTTCCATCCATCGGTAACATAAAAATAGCACTGCCAGCAGCAAACAATATCCCACAAAGGTTTAAATGTTTCAGCACTGTGGTCTCCTAAAACCCAAGCTAAAATTCCTGTACGGAAGTGGTTTACTGCTGTCCATAACCAAATTTTGTTTTTTTTGACCCGACAAAAGTTTCTAATTCGTCCAGTTCTCCTACTTGTGGTATTTCATCGATTGATGGTGCATCTGGCAATTTTTCACCGATTTGTTTTAGCCAATAAATTACAGTGGTGTGGTGAACACCTTTGGAGCGCTCAATAGCTCGGAATCCCTCACCATTAACGTATGCTTTTAAGCATTCAATTTTTACCTCATCTGAGTATCCTTTTGGTGGACTGTATACATCTATAAATTGACGACCACAGCTTACACAAATGTGATTTTGTTTACCTCTTCGTTTACCATTTTTCCTTACCTCCGTAGACTCACAGTATGGACAATGCACAGTAGTAAACCCTAATTCATCCCTTTATTATGCAACGCCCCATTTTTCAATCAGTTGTCCTAGATACAAAATAATTTTGAACTAATTTCTCTCAATTCTGTTTTTTGCATTTTGAAATAGTGTTTTAATACTCACCAGCATCAGTACTTTATTCACCAAATACAGCTTGACTTCGGGCAAATAGAAGCCAACTCATGAGTTGGGCAATCAGCAATCACAATATCGTCATTGGCTACAAAATACCTCATACATTTAACTCAAAAGCATTTTCACATATACAAAGGGCGTAGCTCTTTTCTGTCAAAGCTACGCCACCGCTTTCTTACGCTGCTACCAACTCCCGACGAACTTGCGGCAGTTCAATCGGAGCAGTTGCCCTGGACAGTCCCTCTACAGCCTCTTTTACGCTCCAATACCGTACTCCATCCGTACACTGCCAATAGTAAGTCTTGGGGTCGTTTTCCCAGACTTCATCAGCGTTTCTGACCTTGAAGACAATTCCCAAGAACTTACCATCTAGATATACGTTGTGAGCCGTCTGAAGGTTAGTGCATCTTACATAGGGCTTGCTGAAAAATAAAGAAAAGGTGACAGTATCTAAATTATTAGACTCTAGAAGTATATTCAGGTGCAAGACAAGGAGGTAAAATAGCTCAAAATACTTGCATCACTGTGGACAAAAGCGATGTAGGGTATTATTAGGCACTATGTACCGAAAAGAAGAATCAACTCCAATTCCACCGTCAAACTTTGAACTGCCATTTGAGGGAAAGTTGTCATCAGATAATCGCTGGATAATCATGGCTGATTTAATACCGTGGGCAGAATTTGAATCGGAATATTCTTCCAGATTCTCCGCAGAAATGGGAGCGCCCGCAAAATCATGGAGGATGGCGTTAGGTGCATTAATAATTAAAGAGAAACTAGGTATAAGCGACAGGGAAACAGTAGAACAAATCAAGGAGAATCCTTATCTACAGTACTTCATAGGGATGTCATCTTATAGTAATGAAACTCCATTTGACGCATCGATGTTAGTACATTTTCGAGAAAGAATTAGCGCGGAGTTAGTCAACAAAGTGAATCAAGAGATGGTAAAGAAGATATGCTTAGAAACATCATCTCAATCAACTCAAAAACAAACAGCAGCATCAGAAGAAGAAAGTAGTAAACCAAAAAATCGGGGAAAATTAATATTAGATGCGACTTGTGCGCCTGGAGATATCAGTTATCCGACAGATTTAGAGCTTTTGAATTAAGCCCGAAAACAGACAGAAAGAATAATAGACTTACTTTATAAACAGATAAAGGGCACATTAGAGAAAAAGCCAAGAACCTATAGAGAAATTGCCAGAAAAGATTACTTAGAAGTAGCGAAGAAACGCCGGGTAGCTCAAAAAGATAGAAGAAAAGCAATAAAAAAACAGCTTCAATATATCAAAAGAAATTTATCTCATATTGACCATTTAATTGCATTAGGAGCATCGTTAGAGGGTTTAACTAATAGACAATATAAGACGTTACTTGTAGTTGCAGAAATCTCTCGTCAACAACTCTGGTTATATGAAAATAAAAAACAAAGTATTGATGACCGTATTGTGAGTTTAAGCCAACCACATATTCGTCCCATTGTCCGAGGTAAAGCCGGGAAGCCTGTGGAATTTGGCGCAAAACTGTCGGCTAGTTATTTCAATGGATATGTGTTCTTAGACCATATTAGTTGGGACAACTTTAATGAATCAGCAGATTTAAAAGCACAAGTCGAAGCCTATAAAAATTACACTGGCTATTATCCAGAATCCGTTCATGTTGATAAAATTTATCGAACCAGAGAAAATCGAGCTTGGTGTAAAGAAAGAGGTATTAGAATCAGTGGAGTTCCATTAGGAAGACCTCCAGCTAATCTCAGTAAAGAAAAAAAGAAACAAGCTCAAGAGTCCGAAAGGATTCGTAATTCTATTGAGGGAAAGTTTGGACAAGCCAAAAGACGATTTAGCCTTGGTAGAGTAATGGCTAAACTGTCTCATACCTCTTTCTCTGCAATTGCTATTACTTTTTTAGTGATGAATCTTTCTACTCACTTGTCACGGCTTTTTTACGCTTTTTTATGTCTATTTTTGAAAACCACACCTTTTTTCCGGTCTAATATAATTACACTTTATACTTGAAGTATTGATAGCCAACAAAAACTTATGCTTGACTGGGTCTGAATAACTAGTCAACCCTTAAAATTGCTTTTTTATGACTTTTTCAGCAAGCCCTACATAGGTCAGTCGATAGCCGTTCACTGGCGTACACAAGTCTTCTGCACGAGTACCGCGATACCCACAGTTACCGCACCCATGTCCTTCGCAGTCTGGACAGATGGCAGCAGGCATATTCCACTTCGGCAGGGTGAAGTCCCATTCAGATGGTGGCGTTAATATTCGAGCCTTGTGAGAGATATAACAACCAGCATGACCGATTACTTTATCAGAATGGTACTGGACGCTCAACGATAGCCAATCACAATCGCCTAACAAGCCTATTTTCTCAGAAGCTTGTTTCAATTCCTTATCTGACTTGTGATTGCGCTCTACTCGAGCAGAAAGACTCGCTTTTACCTCTGCAACAGCGCGTTTGAAACATTGTTTGTGGTATCGAGCATAGCCGTGGGTCATTTTCACCCACACGATATCATCACTGTTGATCCAAATAGTTACTACATCTTCGGGCTTGCACTCTTTTGAGTAGTCCGACTGATTGACGATGGTTGCGATGATTTGGCGATCCTGTGTGGTTAGCGGATCTTTTGTTGGCGTAGGGGCTGAAACTTGTGTCATCATTAGCAAATACCTCTTAAATGGGTAAAAGGGCGATCGCGCAGTTTGTCCGACAGAGCGATCGTCCTATTTTTATTGGTCACTTTGTAGTGCTTTCAGCACTACACTCTCACTCTAGAATTGGCGAAGCCTCATATTATGTTTCTCCTAGCCAGTGACTGGAGCTTGCTACAGCAGCATATCTCTTGATCGGGCGGCAGTCGGCAACGAGCTTCAAAGCGACTTTCGTACTGCTGTAGCAACTTTTTATTCATCGCAAATCGATTTCCCTTCCTGTATCTCTTACTTTCTCTGGTTTCGCCAGTGCATCAGTTACCCTTCTAGGCGGATTAATAGATTCGCTATTGTCAAGGTTCGATGGTGAGCGCCTCTATGTTTAGCTGAGAGGCTGGCGCTTGTTTCCTCTCTTATGATTAATATACTATCTTCTTAAGTACTACTTGTCAAGTAGTACTTAATGTGTAATTATAAAAGCATGAGAAAACTAACCCAGCAAAAGATACTTAAGGAGTAGTGCATGTGGAATTAACATTAATGCGGGTTACGTTTAGTAAAGAAATTCCAGGATTGGGGGAAAAAATAAAAGCTCTTAGAAAAGCTTCTCCTAAATCCTTAACGGAATTAGCAGCAGAGGCAGGTATTAGCACTCCTCATTGGCACAGGGTTGAGAACGAAAAAATTCAGGAATTGCCTATTGAAACATTGCGGAGTATAGAGAAAGCGTTGGGAGCGGAATTAGGGATTGAAACGTGATCTGCTCTTAAGGGGTGGACAATTAAAAGCGATCGCTCCCCGCACAAGAGCGCGATTGCCCCAACTAGCCCTTCTGCAAAGGATAGCCACGTCTAACTTAGAGAATTTTCAAAAGTTAGGCAAGAATAGCCTTGTAGTGGCATTCCTGAAATTTATCACTAAATAAAGAATTTGAAGCTATTTAAAACCAATATAAATTAGATTTAAACCAAAAAATTATGTATCTGTCAAACTATTAGTTTAAGTATATTTAACTAGACACAACTACAAACACTGGCATTAAATAATGTGCTAGCTCTATCATATTGTTACAAAAATAAATTTGTGTATAATCAAGTACCAGTTTTTCAACTCCTCCTCCAAGATAACCCTTGTCTGTTCACTACCGAAGGGTTATCCTCCCTGCTTTGGGACTGTGTTCACATAAAAGCCCCTAACTGTCACAAATTCACCTACCCTTCATTACTAAACAAGCAAGTTTACTTGGCGATAGCCGGACTGGAGGGTAGTGCTGAAGATGAACTAATGATTTACCGGATTATGTCTAATCCTCAAGTTTGGTATAACTTTACCAAAGTGCGACAACAAGACCAACCCTTTGAAAATATAGGTGAAGAATTTTATTCAAGCTTTGGTATTGAAATTTATCTTCAGCACAGAATTATAAACAGTATCCGATACCTGCAAAAAAGCTTAAACATTTCAGGAATTAGACAAACCAATATTGCTGTGCGCGATCGCCTGTTTTCGTACCCGACAGTAGAGGAGCATCTGGTCATACTTGATAGAGATCGCCTTACCCTTCAACAAGCTGTACCAGAAATCATTAAGTATTTTATCAGTCTTGCTCAGATACCGCCTGAATACAGATTATTTTTAGTTGACGAGAAAGAGCAGAAAATTCGCACTTCAGTCAGCATAGTTGAGAATGCGGCATCAAACGCAGCCATAGCAGAGATTTCTACAGAGTCTTTCGACTGGGAGCTAACAGGCGCTAACTGTTGGCGGGGCAAAAGTGTTGAAAGATTAGACCCTGACAAAATTCGTCTTACTCTTCATCTCGAGTGGGACAAGAACGAGTTCATTTTTTTTGAAGCCCAACACCCAGACTTGAGCCGATTTCCTTGGGCAACCGAAGCCGCTTATTAATAAACCAGTTAAGCTAATCGTCATTTATTTTTCCAGAATGATTCGCTTTAAATCGGCTTTGGGTAGCCTTTGGAAAATTCTCTACGACTGCGATCACATCAATTCTCCCTTGCTTTTCCTTAATAAAATTTTTTATAAAGTGGCTTTTTTACGTAATACCACTAGTTACATTGTACTTAAGCGTACTTTAAAACGGAATAGACTTGTGAGCATCAACTTGCTTGCTCAAAGGTATTAATTCAGTAATTACTACTAATTTTACTAATTAATCGGCTACCAAATTTTCAATATCAATGTGAGCTAACAATGGCACAAACTGTGAACCATTCACCTGGTTCAGTAGTCACCTGTCGCAGTCGGCAATGGGTGATACTACCTTCAGAAAATCAAGATGTTATTCGTCTACGACCGCTTTCAGGCAATGAAGATGAAATTGCTGGTATCTACCAAAAGCTTTTAGAAGAAGAGCTAGAGAAGATTGAATCAGCTACATTTCCTCTACCTCAAGCTACTAGCGTACAAGACCATGCTGCTGCACTCTTGCTCATGGATGCTGCACGTCTTTTACTCCGTAGCGGTGCTGGGCCTTTTCGCTGTTTAGGACGATTGTCACTGCGTCCCCGTCCTTACCAGTTAGTTCCTTTATTGATGGCACTAAAGTTAGAGACGGTAAAACTGCTTGTAGCTGATGATGTGGGTATTGGTAAGACCATCGAAGCTGGATTAATAGCTCGTGAATTGCTAGACCGAGGTGAAGTTAAGCGAATTGCAGTGCTGTGTCCACCACACTTGTGCGATCAGTGGCAGCAGGAATTACGTGAAAAGTTTCATATTGATGCCGTGGTAGTACGTTCTGGCACAGCTTCCAAATTAGAGCGGAACATTCCAAATAATGACAGTGTTTTTAGTTATTATCGACACCTGATTGTTAGTTTGGACTATGCCAAGGCAGATCGTCGTCGTGCTAGTTTTATAACTCACTGCCCTGACTTAGTGATTGTGGATGAAGCACATACTTGCGCCCGTCCAAATAAAACTACCACATCCCAGCAGCAGCGACACCAACTAATTACAGAAATTGCCCAAAAACAAGAACAGCATTTATTGTTACTTACAG
Organism: Nostoc sp. FACHB-888; assembly: GCF_014696655.1. Classification (NCBI taxonomy): domain Bacteria; kingdom Bacillati; phylum Cyanobacteriota; class Cyanophyceae; order Nostocales; family Nostocaceae; genus Nostoc; species Nostoc sp. FACHB-888. The sequence continues at coordinate 11,787 of NZ_JACJQM010000079.1, forward strand.
CTACTCCTCACAGTGGGATTGAAGAATCTTTTCTCTCACTTTTAGGTTTGCTGAAGCCAGAGTTTGAGGATTTCAATCTCAATAGCTTAACTGACAAACAACGTGACCACTTAGCCAATCATTTTGTTCAGCGCAGACGGGCAGATGTCAAGCTCTGGCTAGGTAATGAAACTCCTTTTCCTGAACGAGAGTCAAGCGAGGAGTCATATAAGTTATCGAAAGAGTACAAAGAACTATTTGATGAAGTCTATGATTTTGCCCGTGGTCTAGTGAAAACGACTACGGCGGACATGAGTCATGCTCAACGTCGGGGAAGATACTGGTCAGCATTGGCTTTGATTCGTTGTGTCATGTCTTCACCTGCTGCTGCGATCGCTACATTAAATCGCCAAGTTAGTAAATCAGGCGATCGCTTACTGGCTGATTTAGACGAAGATTTGATGAGTTCTTATGTCCACGACCCCACAGAGCAAGAACAAGCGGTTGATGCCTCACCAACTGTGGTCATAGAACAGGGACAGCAGAGTTACAAAGACGCAGACAAACGTAAACTTAAAGCTTTTGTGCAAGCAGCAGAGAAGTTACAAGGTGGCAAAGACCAAAAGCTGCAATCGTGTATTGCTACGGTAGAATCTTTCCTCAAAGACCAGATGAACCCGATTGTCTGGTGTCGCTATATTGCTACAGCAAATTATGTAGCTGATGCTCTCAGACAGAAATTGGAGAAAAAAGGTAGTCAGATCCGCGTAATTGCGATTACTGGAGAACTTTCCGAGGATGAGCGGGAAACTCGACTAGAGGAGCTAAAATCTTATCCCCAACGAGTCCTAGTTGCTACAGACTGTTTGAGTGAAGGGGTAAATCTGCAAACACACTTTAGTGCAGTAATTCACTACGATTTACCCTGGAATCCTAACCGATTAGAACAACGTGAAGGACGTATTGACCGCTACGGCCAAACAGCAACTAAGGTGAAAGCCTGCTTGCTTTATGGTCGAGATAATCCTGTTGATGGTGCAGTTCTGGATGTTCTGATTCGCAAAGCTGTGCAGATTCACAAGTCTTTAGGAATTACTGTTCCCGTACCAATGGAAAGTACTACTGTAGCGGAAGCAGTATTTAAATCCCTTTTTGAACGTACTACTGAGGTTATTCAGTTATCGCTGTTTGAGTTTCAAGAAGAATCTGCGGTTGATAAAGTTCATAAGAATTGGGATAAGGCAGTAGAACGTGAAAAAACCAATCGGACTCGCTTTGCTCAACGTGCTATTAAGCCTGAGCAAGTAGAACAGGAATTAATTGACTCTGACCAGATTTTAGGAAATGAGCAGGATGTAGAGCGGTTTGTCTTATCGGCTTGCGATCGCATATCTTGTTCTTTAATTAAGAAAAAGCAGGGATGGTTACTTTCCCAACCACCGGATTTTCTTAAGTCAACTTTAGGGGATAAGTCGCGTTTACTTTCTTTTACCACCCCAGCACCGGAGGGTGTGGAATACGTAGGACGAAATCACCCTTTAGTGGAAGGCTTGGCACGGTACATCCTAGAAGATGCACTTTCCCATACAAATGAACCGATCGCAGCACGATGCGGCTTTACTACAACTAATGCGGTACAAAAGCGCACAACTTTGCTGCTGGTAAGGTTACGGCATTTGTTAGATAGTTCTAAACGTACTACAGAAACGCGAAATACCACATCTCTACTAGCGGAAGAATGCGCGGTTATTGGCTTTACAGGTTCGCCCTCTAGCCCTAGCTGGTTGACGCAGTTGGAAGCAACATCACTACTGCAACAAGCCAAGCCAGTCAGCGATGTTACTAAAGCTATGAAGCAGATAGAAATTGGTGAGTTACTCCAAAGGTTAGAAGAACTACAGCCAGATTTGGAAAAGTTTGCCAGAGAAAGAGCAGAAGAACTTTTACAAAGCCATAGACGCGTCAGAACAATGACCCAAGAAGGCCGAATTCGCGTCACCCCCCAATTGCCGATGGATGTTCTCGGCATTTTCATCCTCCAACCCGGACGTAAGTAAAAGGCTGGTAGTCGTGCAACTGCGCTGTCGCCAGCTATTAATTTTTTATTTTTAATTCTTTAGATAGATATGAAAACTACATTAACTGCGCTTCAAATCGAAGGAAATTTACTAGCTCCAGATATGACTGCCCAAATGCTAGAAGGCAGTATCAAAGGACAATTACCAGAAGATTTTGGTTTTAATAAAACTGATAAATTAGCAGATGAAATTGCTACTGCCTGGGGCGATGCTAAAGCATACTGGGCAGCATTTCAACGGGCATTGGCAAGGCTCGATGAGAATAACTCGGCTACTACGATTACTCGTGAACTTTGGACAGTGCCATTACTGCAAAGTCTAGGTTATGAACCTGTATACACTGCAACAGCCGAAGTCGTAGAAGGACAAACCTATGCGATTTCTCACCGTGCGGAACCAGGAGAAAATAAGCCACCTATCCACATTATTGGTTGTCGGCTAGAAATCGATAAACGTCCTCCCAGTGGGACACCCAGGTTATCAGCACACGCACTGGTGCAGGAGTATCTTAACAAGACAGAGCATCTGTGGGCGATCGCTACCAATGGTTTTCGTTGGCGGTTACTGCGTGATTCTTCCTTGATGACTCGTCTTACTTATATTGAATTTGACTTAGAGCAAATTCTCAGTGGCGAGAACTTTGCTGAGTTTGGGCTATTTTATCGGTTGTTTCACCGTTCCCGCTTACCTGAAGGCATGGATGATGCGGATAAGTGTTTGCTGGAATATTACCACCAAGAAGCACTGCAACAGGGTGGACGGGTACGCGACAGACTCCGAGATGGGGTAGAAAAAGCACTAATACAGCTAGGCACAGGTTTTTTACAACATCCGCAAAACGAACACCTCCGCCAAAAATTCTCTAATAATTACGAATTAGTTTTTTATCGCCAACTGTTGCGGTTGATTTATCGCTTACTGTTTTTGATGGTGGCAGAGTCCCGTAATTTATTAATTGGAGATGATATAGAGAAAGCTCGAATCTACCAAGAATATTACAGCATTGAGCGACTACGAGAATTAGCCGAGCGTCCTCATTGGCGGCGGGAAGGCTTTGAAGATTTATGGCAGGGTTTGCGGGTTACATTCTTGCTGTTTGATGAAAATTGGCGGGGAAAATATTTAGGATTATCACCATTAAATGGCGATTTATTTGGTTCGTATACTCTACCAGCCTTAGATGATTGTGCTATTGATAATCACGACTTACTAGTAGCGATTCGGGAGTTATCATTATATCAAGATAAGGGGCAATTACGACGGGTAAATTATACTGCCTTAGATGTCGAAGAATTGGGTAGCGTATATGAAAGTCTCCTTGATTTTCATCCAGAAATCTCTCCTAAAAATTATGAATTCAAATTAGTATTTGGTAGTGAAAGGAAAACTACTGGCTCTTACTATACGCCACCGCAGTTAGTAGGGCAACTGATAAAAACAGCTTTAGAACCGGTAATTGAAGAAAAACTTCGTAGTACAAAAGAAAAGCTTCGGAACCTAGAAAGCAATACTTCGACTACGCTCAGTAACCATCAAGAATTAGAAAAAGCAATCCTCGACCTCAAAATTGTAGATCCTGCCTGTGGTTCTGGTCATTTTCTCTTAGCCGCAGCGCGTCGGGTAGGAAAGGAATTAGCTAAAATTCGTACTGGGGAAGCTGAACCAGGTAGTGAACCTTTAAAATTAGCGATTCGAGATGTTATTCAAAATTGCATTTATGGGGTAGATTTAAACCCTTTGGCTGTTGATTTGTGCAAAGTATCCTTATGGATTGAAGGTTTTTCTCGCGGCTTACCTCTTAATTTTTTAGACCACAGGATTAAGTGTGGTAATTCCCTTGTGGGAGTGATGGATTTGAGTTGTTTAAATGAAGGAATCCCTGATGAAGCGTTTAAGCCAGTAACAGGTGATGATAAAAAACTATCTACACTGCTTAAGAAACGGAATAAAAACGAACGAGAGAAAGCAGGACAATTATCAATTGGTGAGAAGTTAGAAACTGATAGCGTAGATTATGCAGAAATGTGGCGACAGTTGGGGGTAATTCCTGAAACCACGCCACAACAAGTTAAAGATAAGCAAAAGCAATATAAAGAGAATCTGCAAGAATCTAGTTGGTGGTTGAAATATTCTGCTTGCAACTTATGGACGACAGCATTTTTTATGTCACTAACGGAGCATCATTTACAGTTACTACCGACAACTGAAGCATTAAACCGTTTAAAGCGTGAACAAGTCGAAAAAATTCGTAAATCAGAGAATAATTACGAATTACGAATTACGAACTACGAATTAAATAAGATTGTAGATGCGGCGAATAAATTATCTGAAGAAAAACACTTTTTTCACTGGTGTTTAGAGTTTCCTGAAGTATTTGAACAAGGTGGATTTAATTGTGTATTGGGTAATCCCCCTTGGGAACGGATTAAGTTACAAGAGAAAGAATTTTTTGCTTCTCAAAGTGCGGAAATTGCTAACGCTATAAATAAAGCGGCGCGAGAGAAGTTGATTAAGGAATTACCCAAGAAAAATCCTGAATTAGCACAAGCTTTTGAAGATGCAAAACATGATGCTGAGGCGCAAGGTAAATTTATTCGGGAGTCGGGTAGATTTCCTTTAACTGCGGTGGGAGACATCAATACTTATGCTATTTTTGCTGAGACTACGAGAAAGTTGATTTCATCTGAGGGTAGGGTTGGGGTAATTGTTCCTACCGGAATTGCAACTGATGATACTTGTAAAAAGTTTTTTGGAGATTTGACGCAGAATCAGGCTTTAGTAAGCTTATATGATTTTGAAAATCGAGAACATTTATTTACTCCTTTGCACACAAAAACGAAGTTTTGCTTATTAACCATCTCTAATAGTTGTAATCAAAATATTTCTTTTTCTTTTATGTTAACTAAGATAAAAGATTTGAAAGATGAGAGACAAGTTTTTAACCTTTCAGTAAAAGATATATTATTATTTAACCCCAATACAGGTAATTGCCCTATTTTTAGAAGTTGTACTGATGCTGAGATTACTAAAAAAATCTATCAAAATACTCCGGTTTTAGAAAATGAGTATATAAAAAGTAATCCTTGGAATATTTCATTTATGCGAATGTTTGATATGGCAAACGATAGTAATTTATTCAAGGATGAAGTCGCTGATAATTTACTTCCACTTTATGAAGCTAAGATGTTCTATCATTTTGACCATCGATGGGCGACTTATGATAATGGAGAAGTCAACAACCTAACTGATATAAATAAAAGTAACCCCAATAGTTTTACAACACCTCGTTACTGGGTAAATAAAAAAGATGTTGAAAATCGTTTAGAAAACTGGGATAGAAGTTGGTTACTAAGTTTTAGAGCAATTACAGATTCACGTAATGAACGAACTGCTATTTTTAGCATACTTCCCAAAGTAGGGGTAGGAAATAGTGCGCCTATTATTTTACTTGGAATAGATAAAGCGGCGCTAGTTTCTTGTTTACAAGCAAATTTAAGTAGTTTAGTTTTTGATTTTGTAACTAGGCAAAAAGTAGGGGGAACAAACTTTAACTTTTTCATAGTCAAACAACTCCCCGTCATTCCCCCCGAATACTATACCTCAGAAGATATCAAATTTATCAGCACCCGCGTACTCGAATTAGTTTACACCGCCTGGGATATGCAACCCTTTGCCAAAGATATGGGATACGACGGCGAACCCTTCATTTGGAACCCCAACAGACGCGCATTATTAAAAGCAGAATTAGACGCATATTACGCGAAACTCTACGGACTCACCCGTGATGAACTGCGATATATCCTAGACCCTGCTGATGTCTACGGCGCAGACTTTCCTAGCGAAACGTTCCGCGTTTTAAAGAATAACGAAATTAAGCAGTTTAGTGAATATCGTACACAAAGGTTAGTTTTAGAAGCTTGGGACAATATGTTTGGTTCGTAGTAAAACCAAATAGATAAATATTTCTAATTATTAATTTTAATAAAAAAGATGGCTATAACTGTAAAGCTAAATGAATTAATCCAGCAACCAGAGAATGCTATTTTATCTATCAGCACTCTATTAGGTCAAAAATTAGCATTATTAGATTGCTCAGGTGTGGTTGCTGTTACTCCAGAGCAATTAACCCTTTTATTTACAGCTATCCCTGAAACTTGGCAGTCAACCGAAATTAAAGAAGTTTTCGATTTCTCCACAATTACCCCAACCTTTAACCACCAACTTCAAGACTGGATTAACCAACGCTTAGGATACATCCAACCCCAAACCTCCATTACCGACTACGAGTTAACAAGTACAAATGATCTTGATATTTTTAACTTTCGCAACGAAGTAATTGGCGATTACCGTCGCTATATAGAAAGCTTCCTTAAAATCCGCGATCGCAAAGTCAAAGAATTTGTAGACGCAGAATTAGACAAGGGGCAACTTTGGACTGACCCCCTAGTACAACTCAATCCTAGCTATAAAAAAGGTGCAACAGTTAAAGAGTTAGTACAACAGCAAACGCTTCATCCAGACTGCGAGAAATACTTCTACAAAAAAGACGGCACACCCTTTATTTTCCATTACCACCAAAAGCAAGCATTTGAAACCGCACAACGCCAAGAACCTTACGTTGTTACCACAGGAACAGGTTCCGGTAAAAGCATGACTTACGTTGTGCCGATCTTTGATGATTTACTGCGTCATCCTGAAATTTCAGGAGTCAGGGCAATATTGGTTTATCCGATGAATGCCTTAATTAACTCACAAAAAGAAGAACTCGACAAATTTTTACGCCAAGTTCCTAATACTCACATTCGTGTTGAAAAATACACTGGGCAAGAAAGTTTAACCAAAAAAACCGAAATTCAAAACAACCCACCCCATATTTTGCTCACCAATTACGTGATGCTAGAGTTAATGCTCTCACGCACTCACGAAAATAAACTGGTCGAGTCTCCCAATTTAAAATTCCTGGTACTGGATGAATTACATACCTATCGGGGACGACAAGGTGCAGACGTTGCCATATTGATCCGCAAACTCCGTCAGCGTAGCAAAAGTAATGAGGAATTACTCTGCATTGGCACAAGCGCCACCATGTCAACGGTCGGTTCTCGTCAACAACGCCGTCAGGTTGTGGCAGATGTCGCTAGTAAGTTATTTGGCGTGGAAATTAAACCCAGTAATGTCATTGATGAAACCCTAGAACGTTCTATCCAACGTGCTGAACCTACTATTGAACAACTGTGCCAAGGAATCTTGGCAGGTTTACCAACCGAGTTAGAACAAACATTAACAGAATTCCGAAACCATTCCCTAAGCTACTGGATCGAGATGAACTTCGGTTTAGAAGAAAAAGAAGGGCATCTCGTTCGCCGTCAACCCATTAGTTTAGAAACAGGTACAACCAAACTTGCCGAACAAACCCAGCTTCTAGAGGAAACTTGTTTGATAGTCCTCAAACAGATGTTTCTTTGGGGTAGCAAAACTAATGGACTTGCCTTTCGCCTACATCAGTTCATTTCCCAAGGGGGAAGCGTTTACGCCACTATTGAAAATCGAGACAAACGCTATTTCACCCTGGAAGGACAGTATACAACCACAGGCGATCGCCTACTTTATCCCCTCGTGTTTTGTCGGGAGTGCGGACATGACTATTATGTAGTGCGCTACGATGCCGATAAGCACATTATTTTACCCCAATTGCCCACAGCATTGGATATTAGCCCTGACGATGCAGATATTGCAGAAGGCTATCTCACCTTAGATGAACCTGGGCTATGGGATACTAGTGATGAGGATCGACTTCCTGACTCTTGGTTCAGCGAAACCAAAAAGAAAGGACGGGTTGCTAAAAAAGACTTTGCGCGGTTTATCCCTCGCAAACTACAAGTTTTACCCAATGGTAAAGTTACATCTTCGCTCTTGTCAGGAACTACTTGTTGGTTTATTTCTAAACCTTTTCTTACCTGCCTCAACTGTGGTGTACTCCACGATAAAAAGCGCAACGAATTTGTCAAACTATCTCGCCTCAGCAGTGAAGGACGTAGTACGGCCACCACTCTACTTTGTCTTTCTACTACCAACCGCCTCAAGCAAGTTTTTACAGGGGAGAAAGCCAAAGCTGCAAAAATTCTCAGCTTTACAGATAATCGTCAAGATGCGTCTTTACAAGCCGGACATTTCAATGATTTTGTCCAAACCAGTTTTTTACGGGCTGCTCTTTTAGGTGCAATTCAAGCTAAAGAACAACTCACTCACACTGAATTGGCCAGCGTAGTCGTTCAGTACATGGGAATTACTCAAAACGACTACGCCAAAGAACGTTCTGAATATGGTAGTGGTAAACGACGCAATGAAGAAGCCTTTCGTAAGCTGATTGAATATCGTCTTTACGAAGACTTGCGTCGGGGATGGCGCATCGTCCAACCCAACCTGGAACAGTGCGGACTTTTGGCAATTGAATATGATGGATTGTTGGAAGCTTGTACTGACCATAAACTGTGGCAAAAACACCGCCACCCAGTTTTACTGCAAGCCAGCCCTCAAGAACGTTTTATTGTTACCCAAGCATTACTAAACCAACTGCGGCGAGAATTGGCTATTGATGCCAAACTGTTGCAGCCAGACCAAAAAGACTCACTTAAAAGCCAGGTGATTCAAGCCATTAAAGAACCTTGGGTCTTTGATGAGAACGAATATTTGTACCTAGCAACTTGGGCAACAGTTAATAGGGGAACGGAGAGAGCAAAAGTCAAGCTCACTACTCAAAGTAGAATCGGACGATTTTTGCGATCGCCAAAAACATGGTCATTCCGCAGTGAACCTTTAACTGATGAAGAGTTTAACAGTTTAATCACTACTTTAATTAGTGCTTTATGCGATGCTGGCTATTTACTGCAACAAGAATCTGAGGTACAGCTACGCATTGACTCATTACTATGGAAAGTAAGCAACCTTAAAGAAATTCCCGCAGATCCCTTAACATCACGTCGCTTGCAGGGTAATGACCAGGGCAGTATATCTGTTAATCAGTTTTTCCAAGAGTTCTACCAAAACAACGCCCGACAAATCCGCACAATGGAAGGGAGAGAACATACAGGACAGGTCAGCAATAAAGACCGACAAGAACGAGAAGATAAATTCCGCCAAGGACAATTAGCAGCTTTGTTCTGTTCCCCAACAATGGAATTAGGGATCGATATTTCGGATTTGAGCGTTGTTCACCTACGGAATGTTCCCCCCAGCCCTGCCAATTACGCTCAACGCAGTGGTCGTGCGGGGAGAAGTGGACAGGAAGCGTTAGTAATTACTTATGCCTCTATTGGTAGTGGTCATGATCAATACTTTTTCAAACGACAAAATCAAATGGTTGCTGGGGTAGTTGCTCCACCAAAACTAGAATTAGCCAACCAGGATTTAATTAAATCTCATGTATATTCGATTTGGCTGGCACATACTGGGGTTTACTTGGAAGATTCCATGAATAAAATTTTGGATTTGGAATTAGAAAACTATCCCCTCAAAGACAGCATTCGCCAACAACTTACCCTAAGCCAAGCCAAATTAACCCAATGTCTGCAAGCCGCTCAGTCTATCTTCTCAGACTTTTTCTGCCAAGAGGATCTGCAAAAAGCTTCTTGGTATTCTGTAAATTGGTTACAGAATACCATCGAAAATGCTCTGAATGCTTTTGACCGTGCCTGTAAGCGTTGGCGAGATTTATATATAGAGTCAGTTAAGCAGTTAGAATCTGCCCGTCGCATTATTGACCGTTTTGCTAGAGGTGATGTTGCCCAGGAAGAACGTAAAAATGCTGAAGCACAGGCAAGAGAAGCACAACGACAAATTGATTTACTCGTAGGACACAGCCAAGGCAAAAGTAATTCACAGTTTGAATTTTATCCCTATCGTTACTTTGCTGCCGAAGGGTTTTTACCAGGGTTCAACTTCCCTCGCCTGCCGGTTCGGGCATTTATTCCGGCTGGTGAAGGTGGTGAATTTATTTCTCGCCCCCGTTCAATGGCATTACGGGAATTTGCTCCCAATAATATCCTGTACTACGAAGGTAGTAAATTCATGGTGGCCAAAACAAAAGTTCCTGTTGGTGGCATTGAAGGCGAGTATAAACGGGTGAGTGTCTGCGCTAACTGCGGGTATTACCACGACGGCGATTTTCGTGACACTTGTGAAAACTGCGGCACAGAAATTAAACCTGATGCTCATGGCAATGTAGCCAAATTGACTCGTGTACTGCCAATGGAAACTGCGATCGCTCGTCGGCGAGAACGCATTACCTGCGACGAAGAAGAACGGCTCAAGTATGGCTACAACATCACCACACATTTCCGTTACGCTAGCCAAAAGCGGGAATCAGCTATTGTTCAAGCTGCTGACGGTACGCCACTGTTCAAATTAACCTATGGAGCTACAGCTACCATTTGGCGAATTAATCGGGGACTGAAGAAGAATAGAGAAGAACGAGGATTTAAGCTCAATCCAACAACGGGTGTATGGGGCGACCATAAAAATCCACAGACTCAACAGACACCCGACAGCTTGCATACCGAAGTCAATTTAATGGTTGATGATACTTGCAATATCTTGATTGTTGAGCCATTAAATGTTCCTGTTGAGGATAGAGAAGCTTTTATTGCCACCCTGCAATACACTTTGGAAACTGCAATTCAAGCCGTCTACAAATTAGAAGCTGATGAACTCGACTCCGAACGACTAGGTGAAGGCAAGTATTTACTGTTCTGGGAAGCTGCTGAAGGTGGTGCAGGTGTACTCTCTCAGCTATTAGAAAAACCAGAGGCATTTAGAAAAATTGCTGATGCAGCTTTTGACATTTGTCATTTTACACAACCTAAAGACAGTTGTATTCAAGCTTGCTATGAATGCTTGCTCTCTTACCGCAATCAATTTGACCATGCGCTGATAAATCGTCACCTAATCAAACCTTGGCTTGACCTATTACTGGAGAGTAGCGTTATTACTCAAATCAAAGGGCTTTCTCGCGATCAGCAATATCAAAAATTACTGGAGCAAACAGACCCTAACTCTGATTTTGAGCGTGTGGTTTTGCAAGAAATTTATCAACGGGGCTACAAATTACCTGATGCTGCTCAGAAATTTATTCCAGAGGCGAACTGTAAACCAGATTTTGTTTATGAGAAAGAGGCGATCGCTGTTTTTTGTGACGGTTCAGTTCATAATAGCCCCGATCAGCGCAAGCAAGATAAAATTGAGCGCGATAATCTTAGGTACGAGACTGGTTATACTATCCTTACCTTAAGCCATAGTGAAGGTTGGCAAACTGAATTGCTTGTTTTAGCAAGTTTATAACCTAAAACCAAATCTTCTAATCTATCTGGTGAAGCCACAGCACCATCAACACATTTGCCAACACTTATATCGTCGCCCCTAACTGATGAAGTTTAAGCCATTGAAGCTTGCTGTAGCTGCTGAGGATTGGTAAAGTCTAGTGTTGCCCATTGGTTGCATTTGCTTGTAGAATTTGTGATTTCAATAGCTAATGAACTAAATGTAGTTTCAAGCTATTCTCTTGGCAGGAGCCAGTATAATTGTAAGTCAAATTTTTTACTAGCTAAAGCTTACCTGTTATGCATCACTTTCAACTTTTATACCAAACTTAGCAACTCTCCGTGCATTTAGTGAACTCTGCTTTCCAATTCTGACAAGTGCTTCACTAGCATTATTAGATATCACTTTCTGTTCTTCGGAAGGATTGAGTATCTGTGCGAACTGAAGACAAGCATCGATCCAGTATGATAAATGATCTCCATTTTGCTTGGTAAATATTTGATAAAAATCATCCACAGTCAAAGAAGAAAGTATCTCTATATCACTTTGGTTCCATCCATTCTTACCTACTAAACTACTAATAACTTCTTCTGGGCTTCTATCATTCTTATAACACTTATTCTCAGAATTAAATCTTTCGATCAATCTTTGGTCATCTATATCACTTGCAAATGGATATCTTTTTAGATCAAATATTTCTTTATCACTTTTTCTATTCTGAATATAAAGCTCAATTATTTCATCTGCCTTCTCACTTTCACCTATGTCCCGCAAAAGTTTAACAGTACTATTTAAGTTCATAGGATCTATATACTGAGCATTTTCTTTAAAGCTCTCATAGAGTGATGCTACAAGTTCTATTTCATTACTATCAAAAGTATTATGATATTTATTCCAGGCTTCTAAGAAGGAATTTTTTGATTTATTAGCTATAATTTTAGCATTTAATTTATCTGCCTCTGCTAATAGTGAAGATTCATTAAAAAATCCATTCTCTATAGCTTTTGCAATTTCTAAATCAAACTCATCTATATTATAAAATGAATATTTTCTAAGAAATGCTTTCCATTCATTGTTTTCTTCGGTTTCTTCTTTATCATTCAAACCATACATTTTATAACCAAGATTCTTTAAATATTCATAACTAGGAATTTTGTTATTGTCCTTCTGAAAATAGCATAAAGCGAGGAGAGTCATAGTATGTAAGAGGCTGTTTGAAAAGTTTTGAGGGGTCAAATTTTATGCTAATCGCCTCACCATGATCCGAATCATGGCAAGGTAGATAAATGTCTCCGATGTTTCAGGCAATAATTCATAGTCTCTAACCAATCGCCGACACCCCATTAACCAACCAAAAGTCCGCTCCACGACCCAACGTTTTCTGAGCAGCACAAAACCCTTGGTTTGTTCTGGTCGCAGAACCACCTGCACAATCCAACGACAGAAGTCCATCACCCACTGCATGAACGGATCACCATTAAAGCCGCCATCCACCCAAATGGTTGTCAAACGAGAAACCTGGTTGCTAGATTGCTTGACCCGTTTAAGAACTTTTTTGCCCCCTTCACGCTCACCCACACTGGCTGCTGTTACCAAGACCCGCAAAACTAAACCCAAGGTATCAACTGTCATAAATCGCTTGCGCCCTTTTATTTTCTTGCCCGCATCGTAGCCCACAGCTTTATGTACCATTGCAGCAGTTTTCACACTTTGACTATCAATGATTGCCTCTGATGGACTCGAATGGCGCTCCTGCTCAATTCGCGTCCACTGCCGGAGTGTATCGTGAATTTCCAGCCAAGTTCCATCTTTGCGCCAATTACGAAAATAGGTGTACACTGTCTGCCATGCGGGAAAGTCACTCGGTAGCGATCGCCATCTAACTCCTTCTACCAAGACATAAAAAATTCCGTTAAGGACTTCCCATATATCAACTTCACGCTTGCGACCACCAGGTTTTGGTTCTGGAATCATCTCACTCAGAAATTCATATTGAACACGGGTCAGATTGCTGGGGTATGCTTTACTCATGTT
>NZ_JACJQM010000008.1:0-158356 GCF_014696655.1 Nostoc sp. FACHB-888
AACACCTATTTTATCGTAGAGTAAGTTAGCGATCGCCTATTGAACCTAAATTCGTCAAACCCACTTACAGTAAGCATTTACGTTTTGCGGATGAGTCTAATGAAACTTTCCGGGTAAGGCGATTACCTATATAAGTTAAGTTCATTAATTGTTGGTGTAACTTAAGGTAGCGATCGCACCGTAGAGATTTAGCGATCACTCTTTTTAAAGAACTACAGAGGCGCAGAGTACACAGAGGAAGAAGAGGGGCATCGCACGCTGAAGATTTTGCAGGCGATCGCTTATTATAATTTTACTAGCATTAGTAATATAAGTTGCTCTATGAATTAATATGGAAACTAAAGAAATTCTCCAAGCACTCCCAAACCTGAGCATAAGCGATCGCCTGAAGATAGCTGAGTCAGCCCTGCAATTAGTTCTTCAAGAAAAACACTCACTTACCAAAGATGAGCAAAAACGCCAATTAACACTAGCTGCAACGACAGCTATTGCAGATTATGCACCTGGTAGTGAATTAAGTACATTCTCAAACTTAGAGGGAGAAGACTTTTGCTATTATCCAGATGAAAACTTCTACAACTCAGGGAATTAGGAGACAACAAATGATTATACAGCTACAATTAAAACCAGAAATAGAGGCTCGTCTCATTGCTGAAGCTGCTGCACAAGGTTTATCAGTAGAAGCTTATCTTGCATCTCTGATTGAAAACAGTTTAACGAGCCATGAAGAAAGTTTTCTTTATCAAGTATCAACTCATGAAGAATGGGAAGCTATATTAACAGATTTAATAAATAGTCCTGCTTTTTCTTTAGCGCCAGTACTTTCAGACGGAGCGATTAGTCGAGAGAGTATTTACACCAGAGAAGATGAAATGTTATGAGTTATTTGGTGGATACTAATATTTTGCTGCGTTTGGTGCAGAAGAATAGCCCAATGCACTTTGATACTCAAAGAGCCATATTGATGCTCAAGAGACAAGGGGAACTATTATATATTATTCCACAGAATCTCATTGAGTTTTGGGCTGTTGCTACAAGACCAATTAATAGTAATGGTTTAGGTTTATCCACGGCTCAAGCAGTAGAAGAAACTGATAAACTTAAGAAGATATTTATACTACACCTTGATATACCTGCTATTTTTAGTGAATGGGAATCTCTAATTATTAAATACCAAGTCATGGGAAAAAAGGTGCATGATGCACGTTTAGTTGCGGCGATGATAACACACCAGATTACACATCTACTTACATTTAATATTGATGACTTTAAACGTTTTTCTGAAATTGTAGTTGTTGATCCACGCAGTATTACACCACAATCTTAATTATATTGCCAGAGCGTTCGCACTGTGGATATTTGGCGATCGCTTTTTTTAACGAACCGCCAAAACACCAAGGAGTCAGATTTGAGGTGAGCGCATTTTGGCTAGTATGTGGCGATCATTTTTTGTATCACGCAAAGGTACACATACATATTTGATTAATGAGATAAACCTTCTTTTTTTAAGACAAATCCTATACCTAAAAATTCTATTTTTTCTTGTTCATTTCCTATGCTAAATTGCCATCTTTCTTCCATAAAGTTTAGTAAATCAATACCTCTTTTAAGTATCTCCTTAGCTGTCCAATGTTCATAATTGGCTACTTCATTTTCAGAAAAAGACCCATATCTATATCCAATAGTATTTATTTCATTACCTTTTTTTGCAAGGAAAGATTTATTACTAAAGCTAGAGTTTTTAGCTGATGAAAGAGGTAATAAGTTACCGAGAGAATTTTTTAATATATTTTTTTCTTTAGGTGTATAGTTTTGAAAGTTTGTCTTTAAAAATTCATAACTTGGATTATCTTTTTCATAACCAAAGATATACGATATAGAAATGCCGCCATCTTTTGAATCAGAAATATATTTTTTGCGAATCTCCTCAATGGTATTATAATTTAATTTAGTATTTTTATCAGTACACTCAATCAATCCTTGAATGAGAATTATTGAAGTTGTTAATCTCTGTTGACCATCAACAATATAATAAGCGTCATAACCTTTGGACTGTATTATCCATGAATCATTTTGCCACTGATTGATAACCTCATTAGAAACCTCTTCTAAAGTTAAAACTCCTAAATAATGATTTTTTTTATCTCCGAGCTGTTCTAAATCATTCCAAAAATCTTTAAGTTGCTTCAGATTCCAAGCATATCCTCTCTGGTAGTCTGGTATTCTATATAGTTTTTCTGTAAAAATTTTAGATAGTGAATATAATTCTTTGTCCATAAATTATTTATCCTGCACCAAGATAGGTAGTTAAATTAGTTAGCGGTTCTTTTGTGTAACTTTATACTTTATAAACTTAAAATTACTGTTTTGTCAAAATCCAAGAGATAATTTTGACTGCAAAATTATATTCAACATATGCATTAGCCTTTAATTAGTACAAAATTAGTACGTTTTTATTAAAGTCTTCTTTGCGTCTTTACGTAAAACAATCTCCAAAAAACTTGCCTCAGAAGCATCACACCCCCAAGGCAAGCCAACTCTCTAATTGTTTCTTTACTCCGCGCTCTCTGCGCCTCTGCGGTTCGTTTCTCTTAAAGTTGCTTCACTTCCGAAACCAACTTCGCCACCATATCCTTAGCACTACCAAAAAGCATCGTAGTTTTATCTTTGTAGAACAACTCATTATCTACACCGGCAAAACCCGTACTCATCCCGCGCTTAATCACAATCGTCTGCTTCGCCCGATCTACTTCCAAAATCGGCATACCATAAATCGGGCTATTTGTATCACTCCGCGCTGCCGGATTTACTACATCATTTGCCCCAATTACTAAAGCCACATCTGCTTGATCAAACTGGGGATTAATATCATCCATGTCGTACAACTGCGTATAAGGCACATTTGCCTCCGCCAGCAACACATTCATGTGCCCCGGCATTCTACCAGCAACGGGGTGAATGGCATACTTGACATCAACGCCCATTTTTTCTAACTGATCTGACAATTCCCGGACGCTATGTTGCGCTTGGGCAACTGCCATACCATAACCAGGCACAATTACCACAGAACGGGCATAACCCAACATCATCGCTCCTTCTTCAGGATCAATGCTGCGGACGCTTTGATCGATCGCACCACCACTAGCAGCACCACCACCAGAACTAGAACCTGTACCAAAAGCGCTGAACAGCACACTAAATAAGGAGCGGTTCATCGCCTTACACATAATTTCGGTGAGGATTAAGCCAGATGCTCCTACCAAAGCACCAGCGATGATTAACATATTGTTCATCACCACGAACCCAGCCGCCGCCGCCGCAACACCTGACAAGGAGTTCAACAGCGAAATTACCACCGGCATATCGCCGCCACCAATGGGGATGACGAACATCACACCCAGAACCAATGAAACGCCAACCACTCCCAAGAATATGGGTAAGCTATCGGGTGTGATGATTAAGTAGGCACTACCTACTATATAAGCACCCAGAAGCAACAGGTTAAATGGTTGCTGGAATGGAAATGTAATCGGCGAACCGCTAATTAAACCTTGCAATTTAGCAAAGGCTAAAAAACTACCTGTGAAGGTAACGCCACCGATTAACACGTCCAACAGGATGGAAATGTTGACATCAAGGGGTATCGGCTGAGAACTATCTAATAACCGCCAGAATTCGGCAACGGCTACTAATGCCGAAGCCGCACCGCCTAAACCGTTGAGTAATCCCACCATTTGGGGCATTTCGGTCATTTGGACTTTGTAGGCAACGATCGCACCAATTCCCGATCCAATAGCCAAGCCCAACAATATCATCTCGTAGTTCAACACATGCTGATCCAGCATTGTCGCTGCGATCGCCAGTAGCATCCCTACAGCCGCTACGATATTACCGTTTCTCGCTGTAGCAGGTGATCCCAGCTTTTTCAAGCCCAGAATGAATAACGATGCAGCGACTAAGTACGTCAGCTGAATGCCAGTTGGTAAAAAGTCGCTCACGCTTTAATCTCCTTCTTCTTGAACATTTGCAACATTCTATCTGTCACTAAAAAACCACCCACAACGTTGACTGTTGCTAATACCACAGCAATCAAACCGAGAATTACTGACACACTTGTGTCTCTCGCGCCAGCAGCAACTATTGCTCCAAGTACCGCAATGCCAGAAATCGCGTTTGAGCCTGACATTAAGGGCGTGTGTAGAGTCGGTGGGATTTTGTTGATGACTTCAAAGCCGATAAAAGATGCCAAAACAAATACAAACAAAGCAGCAAGTAATGCCTCTGTCATGCTTGAAAAACTCCTTATGTTAATTTGGGCTACTAACCTGCTCCAACGCCGCTCAAAGCTTGTAGTGCATCCCGCACTCGTTGATTGCGAATTTCACCAGCGTGGGTAACGCAAGCTGCATCAACGATGTCGTCGCCAAAGTCAACCTGCAAAGTTTTGTCTTTAATTAGCAGTTGCATCAATGACGTAACGTTCTTGGCATACAATTGGCTGGCGTGAATTGGCATCGATGATGGGAGATTAATGGGGCCGATAATTGTTACGCCGTTCCATACAATATCTTTACCGGGTTCGGTGCAGGCGCAGTTACCACCCTGTTCAGCGGCCAAATCTACAATCACTGAACCTGGTTTCATCTGTGCCACCATTTCTTCTGTGACGAGCCGTGGTGCTTGTCTTCCAGGAACTTGGGCGGTGGTAATTACGACATCAGAATTTTTGATGTGTTCAGCAACAACTTCTTGAGTACGTTGTTTGCTAGCTTCAGAGATTTCCTTGGCGTAACCACCTGCGGCGACGGTTTCTTCATCTAATTTGACTTCAACAAATTTTGCCCCTAAGCTTTGCACTTCTTCTTTGACGGCGGGACGGATATCAAAGGCTTCTACCACTGCTCCCAAGCGTCTGGCAGTAGCGATCGCTTGCAATCCGGCTACACCAGCGCCCATAATAAATACTTTCGCTGGAGCGATCGTACCTGCGGCTGTGGTTAACATCGGGAAATATTTCGGTAATGCAGCTGCGGCAATTAATACTGCTTTATAACCTGCTAATGAAGCTTGCGAGGACAAAGCATCCATACTTTGCGCCCTGGTAGTACGGGGAATCATTTCCATACTCAAGGCTGTGACTTTCCGATTTGCTAGTTGCTGTGCAACAACAGGATTTCCCAAAGGATTGAGGAAACTGACTAATATAGCCCCTTCCTTTAACAAATCAACTTCTGAGCGTCCATCTTCTCGTTCTTGAGGTGGACTGACTTTCAGCAAAATATCTGTTTCGCCCCATAATTTGGCAGTATCGCTGATTATTGTGGCTCCTGCCGCTTCATAGTCAGGATCGTTGAAAAAAGATCGTTCTCCTGCACCTGCTTCTACCCAAACTTCCAAACCTTGTTTTACCAATCGAGCAACGGTGTCAGGAATTAATGCCACACGACGTTCACAAACTTCAATTTCTTTAGCAACTGCTATTCTCATGAAATCTCCTGAAGATAAATACCTAATCTCTGCCAAGTAAGCGATTGCCTAGATGAGGGATATCCCGCACTCATAGTACTTAGACGGCAAAATCACCCATGACTTTTACTTGTAGATTGAACCTTGAAACTTTCCTCTCCCACTCTTAACTATCCAGGCAAAGCCTGGCTTTGCCGTTCGCAGATGTCATATTCTCAGATAGTTGCAAACAGGGTTACGTATTGCACATCCTAAATTGATTCCCAAATTTTGCATCTTTATCTTCAGCTTGTTTTCGGGATTGAGAAATTTTGGTATTCCTTTCTTATAGAGCAATATTGACCAAATTTTGAACGCTTTATAATTTCCCAATCAAATTTTAATGATTACGACTTTGATTCCAACTTATTTTAATCAATTTAGCCCAACTTAACTGGCGATCGCTGATGCCACACCTCAATTTTTATAACAAAATTCTCAAATTTAGATACACTTATACATATTTAGAAACACAATCCAATCCCAACTGTATTTCTATTTAGTTCAAAATTTTACCAACCTAATCATCAAATCAGCAGTCTGTAAGAGTAATAAAGTAAATAAATTATATGTTAAATTTGCAACTAAGTAGTATTATTTGCCACCCAAACATCAAGGAGGATGGCACTTTTTATTGTTACTGAACGTCAATTGTTAGGAAGTGAGTAGTAAACTTTAGTAACGAATACTAACACACGGTTATTTAGATAACAGATTTATATTTTGGTAGAGGAAGCCCAATTATGCGACGTTTACTTTCCGCTTTAGCCGTGACTAGCTGTTTAATGACTGCATTTCCAGCGCTGACTTGGGCGCAAAGTTTACCTGGGTTTAC
The DNA here is from genome assembly GCF_014696655.1 of Nostoc sp. FACHB-888. Taxonomy (NCBI): domain Bacteria; kingdom Bacillati; phylum Cyanobacteriota; class Cyanophyceae; order Nostocales; family Nostocaceae; genus Nostoc; species Nostoc sp. FACHB-888. Next base: position 6,341 of record NZ_JACJQM010000008.1, read on the forward strand.
GCTGTTTAGCGGCATCAAACAAGAAAATCAACTCCCCTTCCGGTTAGATTTTGGTGGACAAGCTAATGGTTGGGATAGATACATATTGAGGATTCCAGCCCAAAGAATGAAATTGGCTGTTGGTCAATTTGCCATTACCTATCCTGATTATTACAAAGGAACTTTTGACCAGAAAAACATTCAAGTCCGAGTCAAAGGCAAAGCAGTTCCGCTTTCTGAGGTGAAGTGGGACAAAGAAGGTAAGCTGATTAATATTTTTCCCCAAGAGCCGGTACCAGCAGGTAGTGGAGTTGAGGTAGTCTTATCTAACGTGAAAAACCCAGCCTTCGGCGGAATTTACTATTTTAACTGTCAAGTTCTCTCGCCTGGCGATGTGCCACTACTGCGCTATATGGGAACATGGATTTTAAGCATCACTTAAGAGTGCTGAGTGGGTCTAAGCAATTCCCTATGCTCAATTCCCAATTCCCAATTCCCAAATAAAGTGATAAAATTGGAGATTGTGAGTTTTTATAAAAATCACTTAAGAGGAGAACAGTATGAAAAGAACACTGGGCGGTACTAGCCGTAAGAGAAAAAGAACCTCTGGTTTTCGCGCTAGGATGCGGACACCAGACGGCAGAAACGTGATTAGTGCTAGGAGAAAAAAAGGGCGTCACCGTCTGAGCGTTTAGGGCATATTAAGCTATAAGAGCATCTGTGGCTTTGCCTAAAGCAAATCGGCTAAAATCCCGCAAGGATTTTCAGGCAGTTTTCCGGGAAGGGATTCGGCGTCATGGTTCTTATTTAACATTGAGAGCCTTAAAGCCTCTATGTTTGACAAAACCTTCTTTGGACACTGCCACCCAAACAACACAAGCAACTGACTCAGCAGATATTGCCAGCACCCGCATTGGCATTTCTATAAGCACAAAAGTAAGCAAAAGGGCAGTGGTTCGCAATCGAATCAAACGGCAAATTACTTCTGCTTTACATAATTTGCTGCCTAAATTATCACCAGGATGGCGGCTAGTGTTCATTGTCAAACCCACAGCAGTAGAATCTAAGTGCGTAAGCCCACAATTTCTGCAAGAATTAGAGCAGTTGTTGGCACAAGCTGAGGTGTTCGATGGGAATTCGTGAAGATGTTTATTATGAAGGTGGCCCCCATATTGGGGATTTGATTGTTAACCTGTTGATTGGACTAACCATTGTCGGGATACCATTAACAGTTGGGGCAATTGTCAGAGCATTGTGGCTGCGTTTCCGCATCACCGATCGCCGGATTACCGTGACGGGAGGTTGGCAGGGACGCGATCGCACTGACATAATTTATTCAGAAATCGTTAAAGTTGTCACAGTTCCCCGTGGCATTGGCTTATGGGGAGATATGGTGCTAACTCTAAGAAACGGCAGCCGTCTCGAACTGCGTGCAATTCCTAAGTTTCGAGAAGTCTATGACTACATTAACGAAAGAATTGCTGCGAAAAATCCCGAATATAGCGCTGCTGCTAACAAGTGATGGGAGCAAGCAAGGGGAGAAAGGGAGAAAAACCAATGCCCAATGCCCAATGCCTAATGCCCCATTTGAATGTGCGGCTATCCGTAGCGAAGGGTAGTCGCACATAATTTATGATTTAGATAAACTTAGATTCAGTCAGTTTACAGTACCTCAGGTTGAATTCAGAATAATGGATTTTGGTATCGGCTTTCTCTCGAACAACGTGATGCTGCCAATCATAGATTTTTTCTATGGTATTGTGCCTAGCTACGGATTGGCGATCGTTGCTTTGACCCTGATAGTCCGCTTCGCGCTCTATCCCCTGAGTGCTGGCTCAATTCGCAATATGCGGAAAATGCGAATTGTACAACCTCTGATGCAGAAGCGGATGGCAGAAATTAAAGAGCGCTATAAGGATGAACCGCAAAAGCAGCAGGAGGAAATGGTCAATGTTCAAAAAGAATTTGGCAACCCCTTAGCAGGCTGTTTTCCATTACTAGTGCAAATGCCGGTTTTATTAGCGCTGTTTGCTACTTTGCGGGGTTCGCCTTTTGCAAGTGCGAACTACAGCGTTAACCTGCAAATTCTTCCCGCAGAACAAATCGAACAAATTCAACCGCAAGCCTTTGCCACTGCTCCCCAAAATATTTATATTGCTGATGGAGAACACGTTAAAGTAGCTGCAATCCTTCCTAGTGGTAACAAACTAGCGGTGGGAGAACAAACTAAGATCCAATATCAGACCGTTCAGGGCAAACCATTTCAGGTACTCTTAGCAGAACACCCCGAAAATAAGTTGACTCCTGATTGGAAAGTCACCAAAGGTGAAGATAGGGTAAAAATTGATGCCGACGGCAATGTAGAAGCTTTGCAGCCTGGAGAAGTCACTATTCAGGGGACAATTCCTGGACTAGCAGCAGAAAAAGGCTTTCTATTTATTGATGCCTTAGGCAGGGTTGGTGCAACTGATCCAGATGGCACAATCCATTGGGATATCGTTGCTATGATCGTGTCCTTTGGAATCAGCCTTTATGTTAGCCAAATGCTTTCTGGGCAAAATTCCAGTGGTGGCAATCCGCAGCAGGATACAGTTAACAAAGTCACCCCAGTAATCTTTTCTGGGATGTTTTTGTTCTTCCCCTTACCAGCTGGGGTGCTGATGTATATGGTGATTGGTAATATTTTCCAAACTGCACAAACTTATCTGCTCTCCCGCGAACCTCTACCAGAAGAACTGCAAAAAATCGTAGAAACCCAGGAGAAAGAAGCAGTAGTCGCAGAACAAAAGGCATTGCCTTTTGAACCAAAAAGTGCCAAGAAAAAGGCGACAGGGGGATCATGAGCAATATTCCCATGCAGCGAGGTCAGCAGTGGTTAAAAACCCTGTTGGAACTCACTGGAATACCTGCCGAAATTCAGGGTCATTTAGAAACTGCCCAATCTCAAGAGGGTGATTCCCCAGAACCAGATAACTACTGGTTAACAATTGACCAAACTAATTTGACAACAGAACAAATCCAGGTATTAATTGGTGCTGATGGTTCTGTATTAGATGCAATTCAGTATCTAGCAAATTCAGTTTTAAACCTAAGCCAACCACCGGAGGAACAAGCCTCTTACACTATTGAGTTGAATGGCTACCGAGTTAAGAGAGAAGCCGAAATTCGCGCATTAGCAGAAGCAGCAGCTGATGAAGTGCGCTTTTCTGGTAGAGAAGTGGAAATTAAATCCCTTAGTTCTGCTGAAAGGCGGCAAATCCATACATTCTTGAAGGATTTTGGAGATTTAGAAACTTTCAGTCGCGGTAAAGAGCCGCATCGTCATTTGGTTGTACGAGCAGCTTCGTTGGAAGAAGTTAGGGATTAGGAGTTATTCAATTTTAGATTTTAGATTTTAGATTTTTCTTTCAATCCAAAATTCAAAATCTAAAATTGGCAGAGTTAAGAGTTAACTGAAGCTCATAACTATATAATTTCACAATTCCTCTTGTTCCTAAAAGCTAAAATAAAGATGTAGCATCAGTATAATTGCTGCTAATAAAGATAAATTTTTAGTGAGGATGTCTCACAAATCCTATGGACGCAATTTTTATTCCGCAGCTAACTAAAGCCCCGGAGCGGACAGAGGAAGTTCAGGTTCAGGAATTTCTGCCTGGTCTAGAAACGTTGACACCAGTTCGCGGTCATGTGCGCGTAGAGCATCATGGCAATTACCTGGAAGTGTCTGCTCAAGCAGAAACAATTATTACTTGTACTTGCAACCGCTGTTTGCAGCAATACAATCGCCGCTTAGGGCTTGATACGAAAGAAATCATTTGGTTAGACGAAAATGCAAATCAGTCAGATGACTTGCCCCTAGAGCGAGAAGTGACTATGGAAGATTTGCTAGAAACCCTACCGCCCGATGGTTATTTTTATCCCAACGAATGGCTGTATGAGCAAATGTGCTTGGCAGTACCTCTGCGCCAGCTGTGTAATCGCAATTGTCCAGGTATTCCTGTAAGTAGTACTGTTGATAATTCTGATAATTCTGATAGTTCTGAAACTCCAGTTGATAACCGTTGGGCTTCTCTGGAAGCTTTGAAAAAGCAACTTCCGGGATAGACAGGTGACTTTCAACTTCGTTAACGCGCTACTAACTAATAGCGCGTTTATTTTAATGAGTCGGTTATCATAGCTTTAGGATACACAGTAAAGCCAGAAACTGAAAGCATTGAGCCGTAATAATAAACACAAACTGGCAAATAATGTTCTTTATTTATCATTATGACCTTGCTTAACTTAGTCTCAGCTAAGTGGTTGATTTAATCGTTTCCCACACTTGGTACAGAAGTTGAAAGTAACTGGATTAGTGCAATCACAATTGGTACATACTATATTTTTTTCAACTGGAGTTTGAGATGGAATGTCTCTCTTAAAATTGTTGGTTGAACTAAATTCAGTGAGTGCATTATTCCTATCAGTAGACTGATAAATTGGTTGTGAACTTGCTTGAATAAATACTGGCTCCATTTGGGCAAAATGCTCCAGCAGCATTCGATGGATAAAAATGTAACTACCTCCAACCTTTTGCAAAAAGATGTGTTCAGTCGCATAATCAAGAAAGCGGACATAGTTTCGAGGTATGCAATTCTTGGTGTAAAGAATGAGGCGTAAAGTAAAGTGTTGTAGGCAGGCTTGACCACCCCCAAACACAAGCCCAGATACAAGCCCAAACACTAAACACAATTGCAGCCATTCTTTTTTTCCGAAGATTTGTTCACCAATAAATCTCCCAAATAATCCCCCAAGTAATCCGCCAATCAATCCCATTATCAGGGCATTCTTCGCTGAGTTCCATATCCCTTGGTTAGGAATTGTTCTTATCACTATATCTGGGCCTCTCAATCCACATAACAATCCTAAAATCAGTCCATCAATTAGCCCATATAGTAAACCTAATTGCAGCCCAGTTAGAAGATCAAATGTTGTAGCGTTAACTAGTTGCAACCCAGTTTGGAGAACAAATGGAGTCTTAACTAGCTTAAAAAATAGTCCTACGATTAGCCCCAAAAGCAATCCACCTGGTAGTCCACTCTTCAAAAAGTTTTTGGCTTCTTGCCAAGACCATCTTAAAGTTTCAACTGGTTTGATTTCTGCCGTATTCCACGCTAAAGGTAGTGCAGCCGAAATTACACCAATTAATGCCCCAGGTGATTTGTGTATTTGCCAGCCGATTAACCCAGAAATGATTACTCCAATCAAAAAATTTGCAAATTTATAAAGTATTTTTTGCACTCGATTTGACAAGGATATAGGCTGTATTCTTTCGATAAAAAAGACCGTTTGAGACTTCTGAAACATCTGCTGTGCTAGCCAAATTAGCCAGCGCATTGCTTGCACTTTTGAGTATCTTGGCTCATATTTACGGCGCTTAAACATCCGTTCAATATAAGTATTAAAAAGGTGCTTTCGGCGTTCTTCTTTAGAACCTGTATTAGGTAAATCTTCAAGTTTCTTACCTTTATAAGCTAGAGTCATGACGCTTAAAGTCAGGGGAGACTTAGCTAATTCTTGCAATGTAGTGTCTTCTTGAAGCAATGTTTTTACTGCTTCTAGTTGTTCACCAGCCCTATCTAAATATTGGTTAACTTGCTGAAATGTCAAAGATTGGATGCAGATAGCACCTTGCAATTGTAAACGAGTAGAGAGAGCTTCATAATCTCGAATACGGCTTGTCACCACAATCTCAATCAGCCCATGTTCTTGCATGAATTGGTTGATGGCTTGGATGCCGATTTCCCGACGATCAATTTTCACCTCATCTAAACCATCTAGCAGCAGTAATAGTTGTTGATCTTCAATCCAAAGTTTAGCAAGTGCTTTAGAAACTTGATATGTACTATTCAATTCCTCAATCAGCCAATCAGCAATTGTTTGCTGTTTATTTCCCCAAGAAGATAAGTTCAGCACTACTGGAATAGGTTGGCTCAAATCTTTTTCGGTACGAGCAATTAATTCTTGTGCCAGCTTCAGGAGAGTGATCGTTTTACCCGCGCCGGGTTCTCCTAGAATCAATAAGGTTCGTCCTTTTCCCATCTGATTGAAGACATGAGTGACACTTTTCCCTTCAGGTAAGGTTTGCCCAGACTCATTAGGAATTTCTTGGATAATGTTAGATGGGCGCTTTACTGCGTCTAATCGTTCTTCCAGTCCCAAATCAATTAGACTTTTAGTATACAAAGATTTTTCTAGTACACCTTTAATCCAATACTGTTTGACTTTATTAAGTAAAACTTCTCGGAAACGGTACTCCTGTTTCCCTGAAGGAGGTTTTACCTGTCTTTGACCTATTAGTTTAGCTAGGCTGAAGCTTTCATTCACAGTTAGGTACTGAATTTGGTGCAAGTCCCGTCCAGCCTGTCCAACTTGAGCTTCCCGAATCAAAGCACCATCAATATTAAGATTTTGAGTCATAACCTTTTTTTATGTAAAAAGTAAAAGACTTTTAGCTGCAACTCCTAACCAAGGAGCTAATTGTTTGGCAATTGGCTCTAACTTTTTCCAAATCCCTTCGCCTGCATTAAACGTTTCGTTCGCTTCTTTGAGGACTTTACTAGCTTTTTGCAAACTTGTTGCCGCAGTGTTTTTGTCTGGTTCTTTTTCCTTAACTGCGTCGGTTGCATAATCCAGATGTTTCAGTGCTTGTTTCTTTTGGTCTTCTGGTAAATCTGAATTACGAAATATGGATTCAATTTGTGCCATTAATTCTGCAACCTCACATAAGGTCAATTCTTTCTCAGCCCCACCCTGAGTATTTTGCTGATTTTGGGTCATGTCGCCAGCTGCTTGTCCAACTTGAACACCTGAAAATTGACCACCGCCAATGTTGAGGGACATTCCTCCAGGATTTTTGGGCTGTGAATTATTTTCTGTCATTTCATTTGCTTGATAAAAACATACTTTTATTTAAGCTCTAATCCAGATTAAGCAGATAACTTTCACGAATATTAAAAAAATTTGCGTATATCGTAAGCAAATTACTACATTCATGGATGCTAAGTAAATTGATTTATTCTCAGTTTCTACCTGTAGATACAAGCTTTGCGGCAATTTTTATGTAAGTAGGTTCTTCAAGTTTCATTGCCTAATAGAGCTAGTTAAGGAGAGATATATTCGTTTTTAGTTGTGAGACACAATACAAACCTGAACAATGAGAGAAGAACAAATAACCACAGCTAAATATGAATTTCCGTGAAGAGTTTAAACTGCTGCTACGCGCCCGCTACCCTTTGATTTATATTCCTACTTATGAGGAAGAACGGGTAGAAGCAGCTATCCGGGAAGAAGCAACCAACCAGGGTAATCGCCCAGTATATACTTGGGATTTTGTCGATGGCTACCAAGGAAATCCCAATGATGTTGGGTTTGGGCGACGTAACCCGTTGCAAGCTTTGGAATTCATCGAAAAATTACCAGCCTCTGCACCTGCGGTATTGATTCTCCGAGATTATCATCGCTTTTTAGATGATGTAGCGATCGCACGCAAACTCCGCAACTTGTCCAGACTTCTCAAATCACAACCAAAAAATATTGTTCTACTATCGCCACGCATCGCCATCCCTGACGATTTAACCGAAGTGCTGACAGTAGTCGAATTTCCCTTACCCACCGCCCCAGAAATTAAAACTGAGGTGGAACGGTTACTACAAAGTACTGGTAATTCCCTTTCTGGCAAAGTTTTAGATGACTTAGTGCTATCTTGTCAAGGGCTTTCGATGGAACGGATTCGTCGAGTCTTGGCAAGAGCGATCGCTACCCACGGTGAATTGCAACCAGAAGACGTGGATCTGATTTTGGAAGAAAAGCGTCAAACTATCCGCCAAACCCAAATCTTGGACTTCTACCCCGCCACTGAGCAAATTTCTGATATCGGCGGGCTGGATAACTTAAAAGACTGGCTGATTCGCCGGGGAGGTTCATTTACCGATCGAGCGCGACAGTACGGATTACCGCACCCGCGTGGTTTAATGTTGGTGGGTATTCAGGGAACTGGTAAATCGTTAACGGCAAAAGCGATCGCTCATCACTGGCATTTACCCTTGTTGCGTTTGGATGTGGGAAGGTTATTTGGTGGTTTGGTGGGTGAATCAGAATCTCGCACTCGGCAAATGATCCAAGTAGCTGAAGCTCTTGCTCCTTGTATTTTGTGGATTGATGAAATAGATAAAGCCTTTGCCGGACTAGGTAGCAAAGGTGATGCAGGAACAGCCAGCCGTGTGTTTGGCACTTTTATTAACTGGCTAGCGGAAAAAAGCTCACCCGTGTTTGTCGTCGCCACCGCCAACGACATCCAAGCTTTACCGCCGGAAATGCTGCGTAAAGGGCGATTTGATGAAATTTTCTTTGTAGGATTGCCCACCCAAGAAGAGAGAAAAGCAATTTATGATGTTCATTTATCCCGATTGCGCCCCCATAATTTGAAAAGTTATGACATCGAAAGGTTAGCATACGAAACGCCCGATTTTTCTGGGGCAGAGATTGAGCAAACTTTAATTGAAGCGATGCATATTGGATTTAGCCAAAACCGCGACTTTGCTACTGACGACATTTTAGAAGCAGCCAGTCAGATCATCCCCTTGGCGCGAACTGCTGTAGAGCAAATTCAGCAACTCCAAGAATGGGCCGCGGCTGGGAGAGCGCGTTTAGCATCAAAACACAATCCTTTAAGCGAACGCCTCCGGCGTACTACGTAAACGCATTCGGCAGTAGCTACAATAATGAGTTAGTTAATAAATGCTAGTCAGTAGTCAACAGTTAATCATGAATTATTATTGACTACTGACTATTGACCACTGGTGATCAGGTTTTAACTATGTTGTCTGGATTAACAAAATTTATACTTGGGTTTTTCTTAGCGATCGCTGTACTAATAGGTGGCGGCGCTGCAATTGCACTCTATTTTATGAATCGTACCGGCATACCCCCTGCCAAACCCGTTTATTCTAACGATAGTCCTTCGGTGAAAGCCCAAGCTCCCAAAGCAACTGAGCCTGGAAGTAAATCTACCCTTACACCCGAGACAAAGGCTGAATCTTCTCCAAGCTCAACCTCCGCCCCCACAGAATCACCAAAGGCTACCCCATCACCAAAACCATTGCCATCAGGAGCTTACCGGGGGCGTGTTAATTGGGCTGAAGGCTTGAGTTTGCGATCGCAACCAAATCAACAAGCTGAAAAGATTGGTGGGGTGGGTTTTAATCAAAAAATTATTATCTTGGAAGAAAGCGCGGATAAAGGCTGGCAAAAGATTCGTTTGGAAGGTAGCGAACAAGAAGGTTGGGTGAAAGCAGGTAATACTGAAAAAGTTGATGAACAATAGGCATAGGGCATTGGGAGGTGGAATAGCATCATTCTACTTGTTCATAAATCTCACCAAATATCGAAACTCGCCAAAATACTATCAGTCATTGGCGAGTTTTGCCGAGATTATTACTGGATTCCAACCTGCTCAAAAACCTAGATATGTAGCACTTGCAGCTTTTTTATTTAAATAAGTTTTTATTTATTCTGATTTAGTAATTTATGAGCAAGAATTTATTTGGAAACCGATATCGTATGAGTCAGCTTTTCCTTCAAAGATGATAGTCTTGACTCATTTTATGTAAGTGTAATAATTTGTTTAGCAACCCGATCATCCCTACCGAGATTAGGTGTGTCCGTAGTTTCATCTGTTTCCCTAAGCCAGACACGCATTTCTAGAGCAATTACTTGTAAAGGATCATACATAAAACAAGCATAATACAGAGTAGCTGGTATAATTCTGTATAGCCATAACTAAAAAAGCAAGTGAAAACAGGGGTAGATAGCTACTTAACTAAGCTCGCCTCAGTCTATGAGGTATCCGAAAGCGTCAAGGGTGTTCCTGTCGTAGTTAATTTCAAATTTTTGAATTGGAAAAATATATCTACAGGTGCTGCAATGCGTCTTTTGTAGTGGGGCTAATGTTACCAGTAGCCAGAGATGTTTAAAAAAGTTGGGTTACTTTAACGGCCCGGTGACAGGTAAATTTGCTAGTTTGACTCAAAATGCTGTGATTAAATTCCAGCAAGCTAATAGAATACCTGCTGATGGGGTTGTGGGTACTAATACGCAACAAGCCTTACAACGAGCATATCAAAGTAGAACTACTAGTAGGAATACTCGTGGCGCATCGCGATCGCCAGTTGGTCAATACCCTACTCTCTCTCAAGGCAAAACTGGTGCAGCCGTGACAAGGTTACAACAGCGTTTGCGGCAGTTAGGCTACTTGAATGCTAATGCCACTGGAAATTTTGGCCCAATGACTAAAGATGCTGTAATTGCATTCCAGCGAAAGTATCGCATATCTGCTAACGGGATTGTAAATCAACAAACTTGGAACGCACTACTGGGTTATCCTCCGACTTCAGCCAGATCAAGTCTCTCGACTCAACAAGTAAAAGAACTACAAGCCCGTTTACGACAGTTAGGTTTTTTTAATACTAATCCCACTGGGAATATTGGCCCATTGACCAGAGAAGCTGTCATCCAATTCCAGCGAAATTATCGTCTACCTGTTGATGGCATCGCCAATGCCCAAGTTTTGGAGGCATTGCGTAGAGCCTCCACAGGCGGATATGCTACTCAACAACCAAGCAGAAATTATCTGACTTTAGGGGATCAGGGAGATAATGTCAGATTAGTTCAAGAGCGTTTGTCGCAGTTGGGTTTCTCTAATACCAATCCTGATGGTTTTTTCAACGATTACACCAGAGAATCTGTAATTGCATTCCAGCAATATTCTCGACTTAATTCTACTGGAAATGTAGATTGGCAAACTTGGCAAGCATTAGGGTTGAATAACTCGACTGGTGGCAATTATACTGAGGCTAATGGTTATATATTACCTGAGACTAATCGCTATGTAGTGCCTGTTAATACTGGCTATGTATTACCTGAGACTAATCGCTATGTATTACCTCCAACCAATGACTATATAGCACCTCGGATTAATGGCAACACATTAGTTGCTAATAATCCTTACAGAGTAATAATACCAATTTCTAATAATGATACTCTGATTAAAGTGCAACAATATATACCCGATGCCGTTACAGAGCAATCCAGTCTAGGAGATTATGTGAATGCTGGAGCATTTAACGATCGCGCACAAGCAGAAGCGCTAACGAAAAAGCTCCGCTCTTATGGTCTCGATGCACGGGTTAAATACAATTAAATTGACAAACTCAACTGCGAACCTTGCTGAGTTTTATTCACTTCAATCCTGGCTTGGAAAGCTTCTTTGAGGTGGGGCATATGCGTGACAGTGAGGATGCAGGCAAAATCGGAGGCGATCGCATTAATCGCTGCAATCAAGCGATCGCATCCTTCGGCATCTTGTGTACCAAAACCCTCATCTACAATTAACAATTGCAAAGCTGCTCCCGCCCGTTGTGCTAATAATTTCGCCAGGGCTAAACGGATGGCAAAGTTAATTCTAAAGGCTTCTCCACCAGAGTAAGTTTCATAAGATCGCGTTCCTCTAGAATCGGCGATTAGAATATCTAGGGTGTCTATCAGCTTGGCATTTTTCTTAGTTGATTTAGCACTACGCCCAGCTTTTTGAGTAATAAATTGTACATGAAACTGATTGCCACTTAGCCGCGAAAGCAGTTGATTTGTCTCAGCTTCCAGTTGCGGTAACACATTCTCAATCATCAGTGCTTGGATACCATTTTTACCAAAAGCTTGTACTAATTCCTGATAAACACGGCATTCCTGCTTGCAAGATTGTAATTGCTGCTGCTGTTGTTCATACTGAATTTGCAGCGTTTCTAATTGATGCGCCAACTGTTCTAAACGCCCTAATTTGGCTATTTGCTCATCGAGTTGCCGTCTGCGTATTGCTAACTGCTGCTCTAAAGCTTGAATTTGAGCAGATGGGTTAGCTGTTGCTTGTAATTGCTGGATAATGCTTTCGATTTGTCCGCCGAGTTTTTGCCGCTCCGTTACTCTGGCGCTTCTGGAATCCTCTAAGTCTTGCAATCTCGTTTGGAGTTGTGGATATTGCTGCTGGGCTGACAGCAGTTGTTGATACCGCAAATGCCAAGATTGAGCTTGGCGGACAGCCATACGCAGATTATTGTGCTGTTCGGAGCTGTAGCCAATTTCAGTAATGTGACGCTCAAGAGCCGCGATTTGTTTAGCACATTCAGAATCAGTCTGATCTTGCTGTATTTTGGCTTGTAATTGAGCAATTTGGGATTGTAATTCTGGTTTTCGGGCTAATAGTTGCGCTTGTCGCTTATTAGCATCCTTAATCTGCCCTTGTTTAATTTCTGCCCAACGCCACCGCTCAACTTCGCTGCGGGCGAGGGCGTGGTCTTGTTCATTATAATTAGCTTGTTGCAGATATTGGTCTAGCTGCCGGAGTTCGGCTTGTTTATCGGGAGCGTAATCACCAGCTTGGAGCGATCGCTCTAAATGTTGTTTTTCAGCAGCAATTTGTTGTAACTGTTGTTGGACATCAGTTGTAGCTTCTAACTGGGCTGCCAACTGTCCCCGTTGTTCCCGTAAACCATCGTAGCCAGCTAATTGTTGGGAAATTTCCCGATATTCCTGCCTAAGTACCTGAATTTCTCTGTCTGACACAGCCATTTGTTCCCGCACTACCCAAAACTGCCCTTGGGTATCCTCTAACTCAGCCTGAGTTTTTTCCACTACTCGGCTCCAGTGATGTTCGTCTAAAGGACGTTCGCATAATGGACAAAGAGCTTCAGGATTTTGCAGCATTTGCAATTTTTGCTCTAATTCTCCCAGCAGTTTTTCATAATCGCGTTGATGAGCTTGCAGGCGTTCGATAAAGTGCCGCCTTTCTTGCCCTTTTTCCTGCACTCGTTGCAGATAAACCCGCTTTTTCTCCAGTTCCTCAATCTGGATTGCCACATCCATCACTGCTTGTTGCAGTTGCGGTTGGCGGCGGTGCTGGCGTTGCAATTGGTTCTCAGTACTTTGGAGTTGTTCGAGTCGCGCTACTAAACCAGCATGAGTGCGATCAAGTTGGCTTTGTAAAGTTGCTCGTTGTTGCAACAAGGGAGTAACTTGCATTTGCAGTTGATCTAAACGAGCAACATGGTGACGGGCTGCGGTTAGTTGTGACAAAGCAGCTTCTACTTCACCTGATTTAGTCAGAGTTTGCTGAATATCTCGCTCTTGTTGCTGCAAAGCTTCGATTTGGGCTTGGGCTTGTTGCAGTTGCCGTTCGATTTCGTGAATTTGTTTAGTAAGTTGTTGTTGCTTTTGTTGGCGAGTCTGCCCAGCGCGGGTGTATTCTTCAAATTTAGCAGCAAAGGCTTCTTCTTGAGATTGGAGACTTTGATATTGGGCATATCCAGCTTTAATTTCAGCTTCTTGGCGTAATATTTTTTCTAAATCTGATAACTGAGAGTTAATAGCTGATTGTTCTTGTTGGAGGCGATCGCAATCTTGGGTAAGATTTTGGTATTGCTGCTTTACAAAGCTGAGTTGTTGTTCCCAGTTTTGGCGCTGGTGCTGGACAACTTGCAAACTTTGTAATTGAATATTATCAAAGGCTTGTACTTGTTGCAGTTGGTTGAGTTCGGCTTCTAACTCGACTCTTTGCGCTTCGGTTGTCTCGCGTTGTTGCAACTGAATTTTAATCGACTCCAAAGAACGCTCTAACTCTACTGCCCTAGCTTTGAACTGACGAGAAGATTCCTTTGCCCGTTCTTCCAAATCATCATACTGATTGAGTTTCAACAACTCCGCTAAAATTTCTTTGCGTTCCGTCGGGCGTTTGAGCATGAACTCATCTGCACGACCTTGACGTAAGTAAGCAGAATTAATAAATGTATCGTAATCGAGCTTAATGTGTTCTAGAATCAAATCTTGGGTTGCTCTTACCCCTTTGCCAGTGAGTGAGCGAAACCCAGATGGTATTTCTATTTGAAATTCAAGAACGCTAGTACCTCCCCGAATTCGGGTACGAATCACCCGATATTTTTGCTGGTTGCTTTGAAAAGTAAAATCAACTCGAACTTCTTTTGCGCCAGAATAGATCACATCATCTTCAGCAGTGGCGCGGCTTTCACCCCAAATGGCCCAAGTGATTGCTTCCAAAAGTGAAGATTTACCCGCACCATTGGAACCCGAAATACAAGCCGTATGCAAACCACGAAAATCTAAAGTTGCATCACGGTAACTAAGAAAGTTTTTGAGGATAAGTTGTACTGGGATCATTCACGCTATAGCGCCACATCTACTTTTAATAGTTAACAGTACAGATGCACTGTTTGTTAGTTTAGCTATCTAGATATCAGGTTTCTAGTTTTGAAGACTTCAATTTTACAAAATTTAACAATAGGTTGAGTCAATTTTTCTTGTTGCGTGAAGAAGTTTTGCTATCTTTAGAGAAAAATGAAACTTATGTGGAGGTTTGTTGTTATTTTTGCTCTTATCTGAAAGAAAAACATTCATAGAAGAGTGGCAATACTGCGTAGGTTTTGCCTAAAGAATCATTCTGATGTAGGTTGGGTTGAGGAATCAATACCGTTCGGTTAAGAAGAACCATAGATATTTAGGGTAAATGCCGTAGTTAACATAACCACGGCATTCTTAACTATATTTCCAAGATTTATTGTCAATCTTTACCCACAGTCAACAGCATATTCAATCAGCTGGGCAAGGCGCTGACGTAGGGTTTCTAATCCCAAGCGCTCACTGGCTGAAATAAATACTGCTAAAGGAAATTCTTCCCTAGCTAGAGCTAGTGTCTCACTATTGGCTTGATCAATCTTGTTAAAAATAACTAGCGCGGGGCCAGGAGTTATTGGCATTTGTGCCAAGATTTCTCTGACTGAGCGAATATGACGCAACCAAGCGGGGTGAGACAAATCCACCAAATGTAGTAGGGCATCAGCTTCTGTGACTTCCTCCAAAGTGGCGCGGAAGGCATCCATTAACGATGCAGGCAGTTCATGTATAAACCCTACTGTATCTGTAATCAGAATTTCTTGGTGTTCATTTGTTTCACCATAAGGAATCACCAGGCGGCGCGTTGTGGGATCAAGAGTCGCAAATAACTGGTCGGCTGTATAAACTTCTGCATTCGTGAGAGCATTCAATAAGGTAGACTTTCCAGCGTTGGTATATCCAACTAAAGCCACTGAAGGAACTTCTCGATGCTGTCGTCGCTGCCGTAACCGCGAACGATGGGCTTGTAACTGGTTCACTTCTTTTTGCAGGCGGGAAATACGCTGCCCAATGGCACGGCGTTCAGTTTCCAGTTTAGTTTCACCAGGGCCACGAGTCCCAATACCACCACCTAATCGGGACATGGTGCGACCTCTACCAGCCAGTCGCGGTTGCATGTATTCTAACTGGGCTAGTTCTACTTGCAACTTACCGGCACGAGATTGAGCGCGTTGGGCAAAGATATCCAAAATCACTTCGGTGCGGTCAACCACCCGAATACCAATTAGCATTTCTAAATTGCGGACTTGGGAGGGTGAAAGGTCGCGGTCGAAGACGACGAGATTAACTCCTAGGGTTTGAGCAGTTAGGGCAATTTCTTGCACCTTACCTTCACCAACTACTGTCTGGGGATGAATGCGCGATCGCTTTTGTTGTATTGTCTGTAATACATCTCCTCCAGCAGTATCAACTAAACGTGCCAATTCCATGAGGGTGTCCTGGAATTGTAGGGGAGTTATTTCACTGGTCATCAGCCCAACAATTAGCACGCGATCGTGATCAGAATCTACTTCCTGGGCGATAAATTCGCGCTGAAATTCCGCTTCCAGATTTTCTACTAAGTCTACTAAATCCTGCTCTGCCAGATCATCCAAGCTCAGAGGTGGCGATATATTCCAACTTGGGGATTGGATTTGTTTAGAGTGAGCGAAGCCGAATTGGCTTTCCTCTACTTTGACGGCAGCAGGACTAGGAATCAGGGTGCGAGAGTCTTGGGGTGTCAGATGAGCTAGATAAGTTTCTTTGACATACCCGGTAGCACCGCCTCCCCGCCGTGTAAATCCCGTTCCGGTAATGTTTAAAACAACTAGCGCATCTAAGCGTTGCAGTGCCATAGCCGTGAGTGCCGCTTCATTAGGCGGTTCTGGCTTGAGATGTGTGGCAATACAACGAATACCACTGAGTCGTTCTGCACCGTAACGGGGCAATTCCATCGGTGGTATTTGCGTTTGACGTGGTGTGCCTACCCCAACGCGAATCACTTGTCCGCGACGGTTGACGTAAGTGCACACAGGCTGATTGATTTCTGTGCTAATTGCTGCCAGACGCTGGGAAAACTCGGACGTGGTGATGCGATCGCCCGGTATACGCTGGTGATACAGCCGCTGTAGTTGCTTCAGCTGGCTGGATTTCAAACCTTGAAGATTTCCAAAAATAGTTTCTATAGGCGTTTATGACCAGTAAAATGGCCCCCCGAATCCTTATATGTCTATTTTACAACAGGGTTTAGGCTCCTATCTATCTCCTTTGAGGGATGCATTGTGAATTAGTTCGCGGGGGGTATGGATTTGACGCTATTTTGGTGGTAGTAATCCACAAATCGAGCAATGGTAACAACACGCGCCGCCTCACAACAAAGGGCTGTTTTGAGAAATATCAGCTGGCAGACTTTTGAAACTATGCTAGCTGAAATTGGAGAGGATAGAGCCTCTCGAATCAGCTATGACCAAGGAACGCTGGAAATTATGACCCCACTGATGCCGCATGAACATTGGAATTGTTTGTTGAAACTGCTCATTTTCGTTTTGGGTGAAGAGTTGAATTTAGAGATTTTTCCTACAGGTTCAACGACTTTGAAACGGGAAGATTTGCGGCGTGGCGCGGAACCAGATAGCAGTTACTATATTCGCAATGAAGCGTTGGTGAGGAACAAATCAGAAATTGATTTGAACCATGACCCAGCACCAGATTTAGTAGTAGAAATAGATTTAAC
Organism: Nostoc sp. FACHB-888; assembly: GCF_014696655.1. Lineage (NCBI taxonomy): Bacteria > Bacillati > Cyanobacteriota > Cyanophyceae > Nostocales > Nostocaceae > Nostoc > Nostoc sp. FACHB-888. The sequence goes on from NZ_JACJQM010000008.1 coordinate 23,304, forward strand.
GAGTTCTTCGCTGAATAAATTCGATATTTATGCGTCTTTAGGTATTATAGAAATTTGGCGTTATGACGAAGGTGTGCTGTATATTTACCAACTGCAACAAGGGCAATATATAGAGTGTAATTATTCGCCAATTTTTGCACAATTGCCTTTAATTGAAATTGCTCGATTTTTAGAAGAAAGCCAAAGTATTGGCGTGATGAAAATGACGCGTAATTTTCGAGAATGGGTGAAGGAACAAATCTAAGTATTTAGTACTGTATCGGCATCGCTACATTAATTTAGTATTTATAGCATTTATTGAATCAATGCTTGAAACCGCTCATCTTCACGGATACATCAAAATCAGAGTCGGTTTTTGCCCATTCACGATATTCATTAGGACTTAGATTAATTGCTTTTTGTAAATTTTCTAATATCTGTTCAATATTACCTTGAAGTGCATAAATGTAAGCTTTGTTGTACCAAGCTTCGTGGTCATCTGTTTTAAATTTCAGTGCTTAGTCGTAGGATGCGATCGCTTTTTTGTAATCTTGTCCAGCAAACTGAGAAATTTGTGCTTCTACATTTAAACTTTCTAAAGATACCTCAGCCAGCGCCAAATCTTTTAAATCATGCCAACCCTCTTTTAACCAGTTGAGCAAAATTCTGGGAGAGGCGCTATCTTTATAATAGCTAAGAGAATATCTGTATACTGCGCTCAGAGTCAAGTCCGGTGCTACACGGATAAAACCTACCTACAGAAAAACTGGTGTTAGAGTTTTTCGCCAGCGCTTCACTGCTATTTGTAATTCAACCGACAACCAACTATCAAATTGCGGGTAAACTGGCGATCGCGGCACCAATTCCCACCCAGCAGGTTGTAAAATTTCTCTCAATGCCTGTTCCTGAATATGGGGATAATCGGGATTTACTTCATCTCTTGGCCCAATTCCACCCAAGTCTCGCGCACCAGCTTCGATACAAGCGAGTAACCATCGGTCATCCTTAACTAAATTAGGCGGAATTTGAATAGTAATATCTGGCGGTAAAATCTGGCGCGCCCTAAAAATGACTTCTGGTAACTGATGAGGATCAAAAGGAGGTGCATCAAAAGTTTGTTGATGTCCAGGACTATGAGGTTGCAGGATAACTTCTTGAATGTGATGGTAACGTTGGTGCAAGTTAGATATAGCTTCTAAAGTTTCCCACCAATCATTTACAGTTTCTCCAATTCCCAAAAGTAACCCAGTTGTAAAGGGAATCTGCAACTCTCCCGCCCATTGTAATTGTTGTAAACGAACTTCTGGTAATTTACTGGGTGCGTGGCGATGTACAGTATTTAACAATGTTGGTGTTAACTGTTCCAACATCAGCCCCATTGAAACATTCACACGTTTCAGCTTTTGCATTTCCTCAAAACTCAGGGGGCCTGCATTCGTATGCGGTAAAAAACCCATTGAAAGCGCTAACTTGCACAAATCATAAATCCGCGCAAACCACGCCTGACGCATTGGCGAATAGGGATGCACTTCACCGCAGAGGATGAGGATTTCACAGACTTTTTCTCTTTGAAGTGGTTGTAAAATACTTTCTGCATCTGAAAGACTCATCCAGGGGCTTTTACCCGGTTCGGTACGAAAGTTGCAGTAACTACAGCGATTAAAGCACTCGTAAGTAGGAACGATTGTATAAGCGGGGCTATAGGTGACAAGACAGCAATTATTAATTGGCATAAGCAGGATAATCTATTAGTAAAAATAATGTCTTGTTTAAACTATATAGATTACTGTGTGACTGTTGCTGCCATTTGCCACTATTATGCTAGTATTTTGCTTTGTAAACTTCTGGTAACTGCCACCAACAAACATTGGGATATTCGTGATGTTCTTCGTGGTAGCCAAAATGATAGCACGTGATAAATGACCACCAAATAGGACGGCTAATTGTTCGGGCACGATGAGGTTGAACATAACCCCCTATTGGTTCACTATGGGGTAAAAAAGTCCCGAAATAGAATAATTGTAATGAACTTAAAAGGGAGGGTAGCACCCAAAAGTAAGTTAAATTATCACTTGGTATATGGAGTATGTAGTTAGCAAAGTTATAAATACTAGTCAAGGCTATTATTTGTCCCCAACTCCAGTAACCTTTCATAAAATGAAAATACCAAGCAAAGAAATTTTGGTGTTTTCCATTATGAAAATCCGGGTCTATTTTACTTGCTGGATTATGGTGGTGTAACCAATGTTTTTTCAATAATTTTTGATATGGTAAAAGACCATAAAGAGATAGGGTCAATGTTCCAATAAAATGATTGATCTTGGGGTTCTGAGGAAATACTACCCCATGCATGGCATCATGAGATGTGATAAATAATCCCGTATATAAAAATGTCTGCCAAAGTATAACAGGCAATAACATCCAAAATTTTAGCTTGGAGATGTCAACAGAAAGTAATAAACTCAGGCTAATTACCCATGTACTAACAATGACAATAGCAATGAAAAGTCCCTTAAACTGAAATTTACTTTTCACTACTGGAGACTGTTTTGTTTGATGACTGGATGGTTCTTTTAACTGGATCACGCTTTTACTTTGCCTAGTATTCAGGTGAAAATTTCAAAAATATAGTCATGACAAAAACAACTAACCGATAAACTCTGTTAGTGATCAATTTTTTACATTCGACAACGCTAATGCTCTAAGTATATGTAGAAATATTAAGATACTTTAACTAGTATTGCACAAGCAACTGTATTTTAAAAACTGTTTACGGTTGGAAGGCTGTATTATATGAGTAATGGCACCGGACAGTTTAGTATTTAATATAACCAGTGGCTTGATACTTTGAAAGTCCTAAGCCTGCAAAAAGATCGCCAATAGGCAGGGAGTTTAGGAAATGAGGTGAAGTACGTCCCGCACTACGCTATAACCATTGAGATCCCAAAGTAGGTAAGCTAGAAAACCAATCATAGCCAAGCGACCGTTCCAAAGCTCAGACTGAGGAGTTAGCCCAAGTTCACCAGCATTCCGGTCTTTGCCATTGTATGCAGTTTCTGTTTTATCACTAGGAGAAAGTGGCATTGTTAAATTTCCTTAAGTAGGCTAATTACTTTGTTTATATTACTTAACTTACCTGTTTGGCGCTATCTGTCTATAGTTTCAAAGTAGAAGCAACTCTAAAGAATGAGATTTTAAGGCAGTTCAGGAAATACTTATCTAACAAAAGTTTAATGATAGATTTTATTAGACTGTAGAGTAGAGGTATTTTTACCAAACAACTGCTCAAGAAGACTTAATACTATCAGTCAAAAAGTATTTTGGATATGATAAAAAATCTAACGAAAGTTAGATAGTTTCTAGAGTGTTATTACCCAAAGTAATAGACAGTAAAGAGGTTTTTCAAATTTTAAGTATGGCTACTACGGTACTGATTACAGGTGCTTCTAAAGGCATTGGCAAAGCAACGGCTCTTTTATTTGCGAGACAAGGGTTGAAGAGTCAGGATAATCAATTTTTGCTACCAGCACATTGTGCTATTGTGATTCACATTCTCGTTTCGTTACATAGTGGCGATAGCGAAACATTGCTTCTAGTTGCACTTGCACTAACCAACCACTGGCAAATTCAACTGTTCCTCCGCCAGGCATACAGAAGGAGATAGCATCAGTCAGCCTAGTTTTGCCAGCTTCAGGTTCAAATTCATGTCGATGTACCCAAGACTCAAAGGGGCCAGATATTTGTTCGTCGGTAAACAGGCGATATTTTTCATATTCAGTATGACGCGCTAACCAAGTTAAGGGTAATGGGCCGAGAAACAGGCGAAATTCTGTGATAGCGCCTACATTTAGCCCACCCTCACGACGAACCACTTGGACTGGTTGCCAAGGTGGATTCAACAGTTGCAAAATATCTGGCCGTTCGTGAAATTTCCAAACTACTTCTGTTGGCGCATTAATTACTGAGGAATGTTTAAAGTGCAACATGGAAAGAAAAACCTAAAATTCAACTTTCGGATTCTGTATCAATTTCGATATCTAAGGTATCTTCATCAACCCGGACATACAAAATATTTGGGTTACAGCAAACTTGACAATCTTCAATATAAGATTGCTGTCCTCCAGCACTCAAATCAATAAAAGTTAAGTTCGGTTCGCCGCAATAGGCGCAGTAATACTCAGCTGTGTTTTGCATCAAGTTTTCAGGATTGGGAATTGGGCATTGGGCATTGGGAATTGGGAATTGGGCATTTTAATCTTAGTCCTTAATCCCCAGTCCCTAGTCCCTAGTCCCTACTGCCCAGTAACGGCTGTAATTCCTTTGGAGATGGATTGATATAACTCTGAGCATCAGCCAAATGCTTTAGTAGTGTAGACTGTGATAAAGGCCCTTGCAAGTGACTCCAGGGTAATATTTGGTCTGTTGACCATTCGGCGTGGACGTAGAAATCTAAGTCGGGGATTTGTCCCTTGAGTTGTTTGAAAGCACGTTTGTAGCTACCCAAGGAGTCGCCAAAGTCACGAGTCAGTTGAAGAAGTTGGGATACTCTGCGATCGCCTCTCGACAACAAAGCTTGTATAATCGACCAATTATAGCTTTCTGGGCGAAATTCTATACCCTGTGGTTTTAGCTGTTTTTGCAAAAACTGCAACCGCTTTTCGGCTTGGCGATTCACCCCAAACCATTGAAACGGTGTGTGTGCTTTGGGTACAAAGGTACTGCATCCGTATGTTAACCGCAATCCCGGCGCAGCTTTTTTGATATTACGCATCATCACCACAGTTTGCTCTAAATCCTCTGTTTCTTCACCGGGGATTCCTGCCATTCCGTAGAGTTTCAAGCTTTTCAATCCGCCAGCTTTAGCATTTATCGCCGCTTGGATAATTTCGTCGTTATGCAGCTTTTTGTTGACGATTTGGCGGATTTTCTCGGAACCACTCTCTACAGCAATGGTAAGCGATCGCGTGTCTCGTTTCGTCAAAATTTCTGCTAACTTGACTGTTACAGTATTGGTTCGTACTGAGGCAATACTGAGACGGACGTCATCGTACTTCGGTTGACTAATATAATCCAGCAAAGTCTCAAATTCTGGGTGCTGAGTTACAGAAGCGCCCAATAATCCTAGGCGATTTGTGACTTCTAAACCTCTTTCAATGGCTGGAATTAATGAACTTTCAAGACTAGCTGTTCTAAAAGGCAGTGTGAGATAACTCGCCAAACAAAAGCGGCACATTTCTGGACAACTTCTCACCACTTCCACCATGTAAATATTTTCCCATGCGGCTTTTTCGGTGACTACAGTCGAAGCTGATAGAGTATTTCCCCGATAAGTCTGCTTTTGCACCACTGCGGGAATTCCAGGGGAAATTGGTTTAATTGACTTTACTGCACCATCTACGCTGTGATATTCGACTGCATACAAACTGGGAATATAAATTCCTGGGACTTGTGCAAGTCTTTTTAGTTGAGTTTGTCTAGAAGCATTTCTGACTTCTTTGTACGCCTCAATGAAATTTCCTAGGAGGTCTTCGCCATCCCCCAGTAAAATTACATCAAAAAAATCTGCAAAAGGTTCGGGATTCGCTGTGAGAACGGGCCCACCACCAAAAATTATCGGATGAGAATCATCACGAGAAGTTGCCAGAATGGGAATTTCTAAAGATTCCAGCAAACTTAGGATATTCACATAATCCAGTTCCCAGGAAATTGAAAATCCCATAATTTCCGGGGTTCTGGGGAGTTGTTCGTGAGTATCTGTAAACAGGCGACTAACCTGCACATCATCACGCGTAGCCAAAGTTGCCCAAACTACCTGATAGCCGAGGCTAGTGATGCCTACGCTGTACTCATTGGGAAAAGCGAAGATGATGGGGATAGCGTTGGTATCTGGGTTAGCGGGGGTGAAAAGGAGGCGTTCAGAGGTAAATACAGATGATGTCACAGATGTTGTTAGGGGTGTTTAAATAATGGAGTCTCATAGAATTCGCACCTACACAGGCAAAAACCATTCCTTCTCTTTTCTACGAGATGGGACGCGAACGTGGGTTTTATTTTAGTCCGCGCAGGCTGACGAGAGTTTGTCTAGGCGAGATTTATAATCGCTAGGGTTTCTTTATCTATATTTAATTTTAAGCCATAAAATTATCAAGTTAAAAAACAATGTCACACTATTAGCCAGAATAATTGGTAAAGCTTGTAAATAAATTCCATAGATTAACCACAAAAAAACACCAATTATGAATGTAATCAGCGTCACCATAGAAACATCTTTTGCTGATTTTGTTCGCCACGTTTTAAACATCTGTGGCAAAAAAGATATTGTGGTTATTGTGGCAGCCGCTAATCCTATAATTGTTAAGAAATCCATATTTAACTATTTATATTAAGTTGCAGCAATACAATATATAACAATCATATCTTATGTTTAAAAAATACTTGTTTAAACGAACTGTAAAAAACCAAGATAATCAAATATCACAGATAAATAAGTACTTAAATAAGGTTGATATTAGCTCATGAAAAATTTAAGTTTCTATAAATTAAAGAAATAAGTTTATTCTGGATTAATGACCTCATTTTACTTGGCTTCAATATTTATATATTGCTAATATAATATTAATCAATGTTTGTTTAAGCCTTATGAAACATAAACGATAACTCATAGAAGCATTATTGTCTGGTTTATCTAGTATGGAGGATTTTTATGACTCTCCAGATGTTATTTGTCGGCACTTTTCAAATTGGATAGATAGTATTAGACAAATACTTGCTGGTGCTGATATGAATGATGAATTAAATAGTTTTAACAAAGCACTAAACGGTACAGTTTATTCAGATGATGGGTCTTTATGGGTAGCGATGTCAATTGCAAAAGCTACACTTATAGGAATTCTTAATAAGTTAGAAACTACTGAAATATTTAATACACCCTATCTTAATGATGAAGATGTATTAGGTGCCGACAAAATGTCTAGTTTGTATGTAATTCTCCACTGTTACGAAAATTCAGTTCGTTGCTTTATTGAAAAAATACTTTCAAAGGCACTTGGAGACAATTGGTGGGAAAAAGTTGCAAATACAGAAATGTTAAAGAAAGTACAAAGAACCAAAAATAAAGAAATAAAAAACAAGTGGGTTTCCCCAAGAGGAGGTACTTCACCACTTTATTGCATTGATTGGGGTGATTTGGCAACATTGATTAGAAATAATGACAAATTATTTTTACCTTACATTGGAGACATTCATTTTATTGATAATAGATTTGCACAACTAGAGGATTTGCGGAATATTGTTGCTCATCATGGTATTTTACCATCTGAAGATGATTTCCAAAGAGTGTTTATTTCTTTCAGAGACTGGTGTCGTCAAATAGGACAGCATAAAAATTTGTAAGAGGATACCTGAAAAATAAAAATTTTATGCTGAAATAATACCTGCGGTTGCTCTTATTTGTAGTGCTTACTGCTGTTTAATTCGCCTGAAATACGTCGCATTGATCTGGGCTAACAGAAAATCAGGAATTAAAATCTTAGCAAGAGGCACAATAGTAGCTGGAACGATTTTCAAAACATATCGTACAAAATCTCGTTGCCTGAAAGCTAGAGAATGTCGAAATCCAAAAAATTATATGAATGCTGAAGAATTATTAAACCAAGGATTAAATCACAATTCGCAAGGGGATTATCAAGGGGCGATCGCAGCTTATACGCAAGCAATCAAACTCAACCCTAACTATGGCGAAGCCTACCATAATCGAGGCATTATTTTAAGTAGTCAACTTAAAGATTATCGTAATGCGATCGCTTCTTTCAACCACGCTATAGAAATCAATCCCAATTTTGCCACAGCCTATTATCACCGAGGTAATGCACGTTACTTTTTAGCCGATTACGAAGGAGCGATCGCTGATTATAACCAAGCATTACAAATCGATCCAAATCTCGCCCAATCTTACCACAGCCGGGGTAATGCCTACTTTGCCTTAGAAAAATACGACAAAGCGATCGCTGATTATATCCAAACAATAGAAACTAGTACCCAGTTAGCTGATAATATCAATATTGATATTGCCAATGCTTATCATAATCGGGGTGTAGCTTGTTTTGAGAGCGGCGATTATCAAGGAGCGATCGCTGATTTTCAACAAGCTTTACAGTGGCATCCCGATTTTGCCGCAGCCTACAGCAATCGAGGTAATATTCACCATATATTAGGAAATTATCACGAAGCGATCGCTGATCACGACCGGGCATTACAATTAAATCCGAACTTGGCAGAGGCTTATCATAACCGAGGTAACGCTCACTACTCTTTAGCAGAGTATCAAAGTGCGATTGCAGATTACAACCGCGCCTTAGAAATTAATCCCAGGTTTGCCGGAGCATATTACAATCGGGGTTTGGTTCTTGCTTATCTTAAAGAATATCACCGAGCAATTGAGGATTTTAACCAAGCATTAAAGTTCAATCCTGATGATGTGCAAGCCTATTCTGAGCGAGGTCTTGTGCGTAGTACTCTTGAAGACTATGAAGGTGCGATCGCAGATTATGACCAAGCATTACAAGAAAATCCGACTTTAGCTTTAGTATACGGCTTTCGGGCGAATGCTCGTCGCCGACTAGGAGACTATCAAGGCGCAATTGAAGATAGCAATCGCCTATTACAACTCAACCCTAGTTTAGCTGAAGGATATTGCGATCGCGCGGCGGCTCGTCGTTCTTTAGGTGATCATAAAGGAGCAATTAAAGATTACGATCGGGCATTGCAATTAAATAATAACTTAGCCGCAGCTTATTATGGGCGGGGGATTGCCCGTGAAGCCCTGCAAGATTTACAGGGAGCAATTGATGATAACACCCAAGCAATAGAGTTGGTTCCTGAATTTTCGCAAGCGTACTGCAATCGAGGAAATGCTCGTCGTCTTTTGGGGGATGAACAAGGAGCGATCGCAGATTATAATCAGGCATTAGAAATTAATCCCGATTTAATTGAAGCATATTACAACCGAGGTTCAACCCATTATGCTTTAGAAGAATATGAAAGTGCGATCGCAGATTACACCCAAGCGTTGCAAATAAATCCCCAATCTGCTGCATTTTACAGCGATCGTGCTAATGCCCGCTATGCCCTAGAAGATTATCAAGGGGCAATAGAAGATTACAGTCGGGCGATCGCGATCGACCCCAGCTTTGCTGAAGATTGGTACAATCGGGGTCGTAGCCGTTCTTTATTGGGAGACTTGCAAGGAGCGCTTACAGACTTGAACCTTGCTTTACAGCGTCAGCCTCATTGGGCTTCAGCTTACATCCTTCGGGCAGATGTCTACCGAAATCTGGGAGACTCCCAAAGAGCAATTGCGGATTTCCAGAAATCCGCAGACTTGTATTACCAAGAAGGAAATATTCAGTATTATCAACAAATTATTGACCTAATTGAACAGCTTCAATAAAGGTATTGGGCATGGAGCATGGGGCAGGGACATCATTATTCTTCCCCTGCCTCCCCTGCTCCCCTTGCTCCCCCTGCTTCCCCTACTCCCTACTCCTCAAACCGAAAGCGTTCCATGAAGCGGCGGTCAATCCAATCTTTGTAACGCCACAATAGTTTGTGAGGTGGTAAAGTAAAGATGCCTTTGGTTGCGTAGGCGTAGCCCATCGCAGATATCGCTCGTCCGTCTCCTGTACCAATTAAACTTAAATATTGTTTCTGTGGCTTATAGGGTTTGAGCGATTTACCTAATAAAATTCGTTGCAAATTCTCAAACAAAGGTTTACCTTGTCTAACAGCAAACACTCCAGCTTTTGGACGCGGATGATTTACTATTGTGGCAACGTCACCAGATGCAAATACCTGGGGGTGCGTTTGAGATTGCAATGTGTCCTCTACCAAAATAAAGCCTTGCTCATCAGTTCCTAGTCCAGCCGTTGTTAACCATTCGGGTGCTGATGCTTGTGTTACCCAAAAAATTTTATTACACTCTATTGTCAAGCCAGATTCACATTTAATCTCAAATATTTCTTTAGTTTCTTTGTGAGTTGTAGGTGCAAGTTTACACACAGTTTCCCTAAGATGTAGCTTAATACCTCGCTCGGTTAAAATTTGCTGAATTTGATGGCGTACTGATGAATGGTAATTGGGCATTAGTTCCATGCCACGCTGGAATAAATGAATTTCCAGATTTTGAATTGGTTGTTGAGTTTGACGTAAAATGCGGTGTATATGAGATTGCATTGACAGAGCCAATTCTACACCACCAGCACCACCACCCACGATCGCAATGCTAATTGGTTTTTGAGGATTTTTACCTACAGCTTCAATTAATTCATACCAATGTTCCAATAGGTGCGATACTGGTTTAGCTGCGATCGCATATTCTGCTGCACCTGATACAGACACTGTGGCCGGAGTGCTGCCAATATCAATAGACAGCACATCAAAATCTACCACAAGCCCGTTAGCACACAGAACTTTGTGATTTTCCAAGTCTAGGGCAACTACTGTGTCAATATATAACCGTGCTTGAGCAAAGTTCGCTAAAGGTCGCAAATCAATATGACAATCATCGTGGCTATAAAATCCAGCAATGTGTCCTGGTAACATTCCAGAGTAGGCTGTATTTTTTGCTGCGGTAATCAACGTCAAACGGATACCGGGTAAAGGCTTTCTCCCAAACATCTTCAGCGCAATTGCATGGCTGTGACCGCCACCAATCAGCACTAGGTCTTTAACTATAGGCTGTAATTTTAGCTGCATTGAAGTAGTTAATAACAATAGTATTCGAGTTATGAGATTTTTCGTCTTCGCGTAGCGTCTCTGGTAAAAGAAGGCTATCCTTTATAATTAGTGGTTTTCATAAATGATTCTGAATGCTCTATCACTAATTAGGTATCAATCAAATTAATTACGATTAGGGTTAATTGATAGTGAAGATGAAGAGTAGTGAGTACAAGTAATTTTTGAAACCTAATTTCATCACTTAAAAATGTTTACAGGAATTATTAATGCTTTTCATAGCATGAAAAATATTTTACAGACAAATAATAGTCAGATATCAAGAATCTGTCTGAGGATATATGATTTACAAGAAAAGGTTCAACAAACTCAGCATCAGTCGCTAAAAGAGCGTTTAAAAATAGCAATTGAACAACTAGGGAATAAGACAATAGAAATCAGTCTAGCTATAATTAATGATTTAGAGCAAATTGCCCAAAATCATCCACAGTATCACTGGACAATCATGGACATACTTACTACTTTTGTCCGAGAGAACGCTCCTTCTATACCCCAAGAGAAATTAACGAGCAACCTGTCAACAAAAATTCGTGTAGATATTCAAGCAGCCCTTACCGTTATCGCTAGAAGAGATGTAAACAAAGACCCAGAGAATGAGCAACTTGATTTGAGTCATACGGATATGAGAGGCGCAAATCTCAATCAGGCGAACCTAAAACAGATAAATCTCTATCAAGCTAATCTTGCAGGAGCTAACCTCACAGAAGCTAATCTTGCAGGAGCAATTCTCAGTGCAGCTAATCTAGAAGGTACTAACTTATATTTAGCTAATCTAGAAGGAGCAATTCTTAGCGCAGCTAGTCTAAAAGGAGCTAACCTCTCAGGAGCTAACCTACATTGTGCAAGCTTATATCTAGCTAGGCTGAATGAGGTAGTTCTCAATGATACCAAACTCGGTGGGGCAAACCTTAGAGAAGCTAAATTCTCTGATTAAAAAATTAGTCTTGCAAGACGGAATTCAAAAGTAAAAAAGTTTATAGCTTAGGTTTTTACCGATTTTAAATGAGTGCCCACTTTTCGCTTTAATGTACTATAGCGGTTTCAATACAATCTGAACCTCACTCCGTATTTGCTAAAACAAACACTCCTCTCTCCTTAATAAAGCTATGATGTACACACAAGTATTTTAGAGTTGTCCGACAGCGTTTATATCCTTCTAAATACCCCGATAAATTGGGGAACTTTAAGAGGTTTTTGCCCCCTTTAAAACGATCGCACCCCACAAAATCAACTCAAACAATCTGGATCTATCCCCAACTTTCGCAATTCTTCTGCCAGCCTTTGAATGCGTTGTTCAGCAGTGGTAGCGCGTTCTTCGGCAGCGATCGCTTGTTCTTCTGGTGTTAAATATCTGACTCCTTGTTTATCATACCAATACAACCAATCCCGCGTAATTCCCTGATAAGTTCCCCGTTCATGACCGATTGCTAAACCTATCTCTGTTAACCAAACAGGATTTCCTTGCTGCAAGACATATTCCCCATTTACTAACCGATAAACTTCTAAAGGTGCTTTTCTACGGCGTTGGGGATTGTAAACAACATAATACAAAATCTCCATCTCAGCATACATTTTCTTTTTGGTGGTGTATTCCCCACGCCTTTTATGAGAAACCACCTCCAGCGCCACGATTGGCATAACTCTTTCTTCCCACAACACATAACTCAAGCGCAAGTTCTCATCAAAAACTCGCTCGACTCCTAAGCTTAAAAACCCATCGGGTACAATCGGCGGTAATTCGGGATCGTAATATATCCCCATATCAACCCCAAAAAACCAATCCATCCGGTTTGTCCATAACCAAGCGAGGATGGCTTTGAGTAAACTGGGAATTAAATCTTGTAGCTCATTGTCCACAGGTGTATAGTCCGAATCGGGCAGATCCTCGGCGGAGGGTAAGCAGTGCAATGGGTTGTAATTTAACATGGTGGGTGCAAGCGCAAACTTATAATATTGATGATATCTATCCACCTCTGACTTTTTATTGCGATAATTCCCAAGGGGGACGCGCTCTCTACTGGTCAGTTAAAGGGGGATAGATGACACTCAAGCGATTGGTTTTATTTTTTGTACTAACGCCGATAGCAGTTCTGTTGGCAGTTTCGGCTTTATTCGGTAGTTGGCAAGAACCTCAGTTCCAAAGTCGCCTGGAATTGTACCAAACCAATATTGCTCTACAAGCTCAAGCTTGGCAATCAGAAGATAGCAGTGATGACAATCTCCAGGGGATTCGGGAAGCGATACTTGGTGAGCAGCCCCTAGAAAGCGCTACAAAACAATATCAGGAGGCGCGTCAATCTGTTCAAGCTAATTTAGACAAAGTTAACAATAAACTTACACAATTACGTTCTCAAACTGAAATAACTCCCATACCTCCGAAACCTCTACCGGATGTTCCTCCCACTACTAAAACTTCTAAACAGGGACAGCAACAATTACAGCAATCCCTCAAGCAACTCCAAAAATTACTGGCGGAATTAGACTTGCGCCTGGGAATTTTACAAGCACAGCAAGGAAAAACGGATACAGCCCTCAAAACTTGGAGCGAATTACAACAACGCTCAGATATCAATCCAGAGTTTGGAGAAACCGCAGATGTATTGAGTGGACTGTGGAGCAATCCTCCCCGTCTGCTGCAAAATTCTCAAGAACGGATTCAAAAGAATTTAGAAGGTTGGTTTCGCTCTACTACTTTGGTCCAGCTATACCAACTTCAGCAACGACAAGACGCTTTATCAGCACTTAAAGCTACACAACAAGAATCTGCTGCTCAAGCGGTGATCAAATTAGCAGTTATTGGCACTATCCCCACCTTGGCAGCTTTAATTGGTCTAATATTGCTGATTTTCTTATTTGCTCAACTCTTGTTGAAAGGAAAAGCCTCGTTATTAGCTCAAAATGCTGATGTCCCTTGGTCAACACCTTGGGATGGGGAAACGATTTTGCAGGTTTTTATCGTCGGCTTTTTCTTCATGGGGCAAATTTTTGTCCCTTTATTGCTATCGCTACTCCCCATCCCGCGTCCTGTGGGTGATGTACGACTTCAGGCTTTTTATGTTCTAGTTAGTTACTTTCTAGTAGCATCGGGTGCGCTGTTAGTGCTGTATTTTTCTCTCAAGCGCTTTTTTCCATTACCAGAATTTTGGTTTCGCTTCCATTTTCAAGATAAGTGGTTTTTGTGGGGACTGGGAGGCTATTGCGCGGCTTTACCTATAGTTGTGGTGGTATCTTTAATCAATCAACAGCTATGGCAAGGACAGGGTGGTAGTAACCCCCTGTTGCAACTAGCGCTAGAAAGCCAAGACGGTATAGCACTTGGCATATTTTTCTCCACAGCTGCGATCGCAGCTCCATTTTTTGAAGAAATTCTGTTTCGCGGCTTTTTGTTACCTTCTCTAACTCGCTACTTACCAGTGTGGGGAGCGATTCTGATTAGTAGTTTGTTGTTTGCGATCGCTCACCTCAGTTTGTCAGAAATTATTCCCCTAACTGCATTAGGGATTGTCTTAGGAGTAGTTTACACGCGATCGCGCAACCTCCTTGCTCCTATGCTCCTCCACAGCCTTTGGAATAGTGGTACATTATTAAGCTTGTTTGTCTTAGGTAGCAATTAGCACTTAATGACTACTGTTGCTAAAAACAAAAACATTTGTTTTTATCTTCATAAGTAGGGAAAATTTACTGATTATAATTGGTTTTTAAGCATAAATACTAGCTAAAAACCCAATTAAGATAATGGCAAAAGCAAATGAAATAATGCTATTAACATAGGCAAAAAACTATCTAGTTAAGCATTGATTCTTATCCGGGCGATTTTAGCTAGCAACTAGTCTTGCAACTGGTGCGATCGTGTTTCATGTCCACTGGAAGCGATGTCTACGACGGGCTACGCCTACGCAAAAAAATCCGGAAATAATACTGATGGACTTGTAAAAAGTGGTATAGCAGTTTTTGCTGATTCTTTGGGTTCATTCTTCTCAAGATGAATGTTTTACCTAAAAATCTGCAAAATTGCTGCACCAGGGTTTGCAATCATCAAATCTAAGCTGATGCGCGCTAAAAAAGTATAAACACTCTTTATGGTCGTTAACTGTTAACTGTTGACGGTTAACGGTTATCAATGATCAGTCATCTCAAGTTAAATGCGTAACAGCTTACCAAAGTGCTAGATTTTCTGGCTATGCCGCAAAACATTTTAGCGTCCCCTCTGGAATAGAACTACGCTGATTTTGGTTATTTCTCTTGAGACTTACTCGTACTGAAAAAATTAAAAATTTATTTATTAAGCAAGTAACTGTATTTGCTTTGATTACAATAAAGACTTTATTTTTATACCTCACCTATCAAGGAGCAGCACTTAATATGTCTAATTTCAACCCCAGTCACCCAACCAAACAACTTCTAGCTGGTTACTGTGGCATTATCCTTGGAGGGTTTGGGGTTCATAAATTTATTCTAGGATACACTCAAGAAGGCTTTATCATGTTGGTGATTTCTGTAGTCGGGGGTTCTTTCACCTACGGAATTGCCTTGTTAATTATGCAACTTGTAGGTTTAATTGAAGGCATGATCTACTTGAATAAGCCCCCTGAAGAATTTGTAAATACCTACTTTGTGAGTAAGCAGGGCTGGTTCTAATACTCGACCAACCCAAATATGATGGGTGAGGGCAGTAGGAGGAGCAGCACTTCTCTACGGCATACTGCGCGTAGTTTGGTTCCCTAAAGGGGTACGGCTACGCTCAGTAACCAGGGAGCAGGGGAGGCAGGGGAAGAAAAGAACTTGAATTTCTTACCATAAACTCAGAAAAGTTCCCTTGCCAAACCACTAACTCTAGACTAATTTAATTTGATGCTGAGTGCAATTATTACTTTTTTACTCAGTACTCAAAACTGTTTCGGTGCAATAGGGCATATTGCCAATACGTCACGGCGAAAATAGAGCAACCATTAAATCAGTGTCAAACAGTTTTATAACAGTTTTAGTCTTTGATAATTGATAACTAGAGTTTATTTCATAATCCTTTTGACTTTTGACTTCCGCCTTGCGGTACTAGACTGATTTATCATTGGCAGCAGTTATACAGCACTTCTACCTTCTATATTTCTTTTTATTGATATGCTCATTCTCAAACCTAAACAGCTTAACTGGGCAATATTCTTTTTGTTGGGTATAGGCTATTTTAGCGTTATGTCTCATTTGGAAATTAACTATTTCTTAAAAAGCCTGATTGCGATCATGCCAATGCAGGTTGGAGCTATTATTTATGTGACTTATCTCCGGTGGAGCCGTCATTGACCCTTAGCTAGGTACGATAAATTAATAAATTTAATAGGGTTGACATACAGTCGTAGTTCCATATTTAGCCTACGCTCAAATTAGAGACGCTTTTTGTCAGGCGTTGAATTTCTGTAGCGAATCTAAACACTTGCCATGCAACTTGTCCCAAAAACTAAGCTAGCCCCAGAATTTGACCCAATCCTAGAGAAAATTATTCTCGATGTTGGGGGTATGAAGTGCGCGGGGTGTGTGAACGCAGTAGAGCGACAGCTAACCCAACATCCAGGAGTCAAGAGTGCCTGCGTGAATCTGGCCACAGAGGTAGCAGTTGTAGAGTCAGAAACTGGTGCGGTAGATGCAGATGCACTAGCACAGCGATTAACAGCCGTTGGATTCCCGACTCAACCCCGAAAAGCTAGGGGCACAGTAGCAGGCGAGATATCTACCTTACCAGACCCAGCAGAACGACAACGCCGAGAAATGCGCTCTTCTCTATGGCAATTAGCGATCGCTGCAATGTTGCTGTTATTGTCGGGAAGTGGACATTTTGGTAATCTTGGTAGCTCAGTGCTGCCAGTGCTAAATAATATCTGGTTTCACTGTGGATTGGCGACAGTGGCACTATTAATTCCCGGCCGCCCGATTTTAGTAGATGGCTGGCTGGGCTGGCGGCGAAATGCGCCTAACATGAACACCCTGGTAGGATTGGGAACGCTGACTGCCTACATTGCTAGTTTAGTAGCGCTGCTCTTTCCCAAGATGGGTTGGGAGTGCTTCTTTGACGAACCAGTGATGATGCTGGGCTTTATTCTCTTAGGAAGGACATTAGAGCAACAAGCTAGAGGTCGCGCTGCCGCTGCATTTAGGAAACTGCTGGCACTCCAGCCACAGGTAGCACGATTGATTGCCAACCCAGAGAAAGCAGAAATAGGATCTTCTAGTGTAGAGATTCCTGCTGAACAGGTGCGTGTTGGTGAATGGTTACAAGTACTGCCAGGTGATAAAATTCCTGTCGATGGTGAAGTGGTGGTTGGTAAAACAACGGTGGATGAATCCATGTTGACCGGGGAAGCCGTGCCAGTAATTAAGCAACCGGGAGATACGGTGACAGGAGGGACGATAAACCAGTCAGGAGCGATCGCTATTCAGACAACCCGGACTGGAAGTGATACAACTCTAGCTCAAATTGTCGCCTTAGTAGAAGCCGCCCAAACTCGGAAAGCACCAGTACAAAAATTAGCAGATACAGTAGCTGGTTACTTTACCTACGGTGTGCTGACAGCATCCGTATTAACATTTGTCTTTTGGTACTTTTTCGGTACTCATATCTGGACTGATGTCAGCATGTCTGGTGGCATGGAAATGATGGGTCACGCTACACATGAAACTCCTCGCTCCCCTTTATTAATTAGTTTAAAACTAGCGATCGCAGTTATGGTAGTTGCTTGTCCCTGTGCTTTGGGACTTGCCACACCAACAGCCATTCTTGTCGGGACTGCTATGGGCGCAGAACGGGGTCTATTAATTAAAGGCGGCGACGTTTTGGAAAAAGTACACCAGTTAGATACCGTAGTCTTTGATAAAACTGGCACTTTGACCACGGGTAATCCTATCGTCACAGATTGTCTGTTGATTGAGGAATCGGGGACTGGGGACTGGGAACTGGGGACTAGGAATTCCCAATCTCTATTACAACTAGCAGCAGCCGTAGAAAGCGGTACTCACCACCCCCTAGCAAAAGCGATTCAGCAAGAAGCACAGGAGCAACAGTTATCTATTCCAGAGGCTGTGGACTTTCACACAGAACCAGGACTAGGGGTATCTGCTGTGGTAGAGGGCAAAGTTGTACTATTGGGTAACTGGGAATGGTTAAGTTGGCACGGCATTGCCATTAACGAAACTGCACAACAGGTAGCACAGGATTTGGCAACAGATGGTAAAACAGTAGTTTGCGTAGCTGTTGGGGCAACTTTAACTGGGTTAATTGCTGTTTCTGATACCCTCAGACCAGATGCCCAATCCACTGTAGACAAGTTGCGTCAGATGGGCTTACGGGTAATGTTGCTCAGTGGCGATCGCAAAGAAGCAGCTAACGCCATAGCCAAACAATTAGGATTAGATAGTACTGATGTAATAGCAGGTGTCCCCCCAGCTAAAAAAGCAGCTGCAATCCAGTCTCTCCAGTTAGAGGCGACAAGGGGACAAGGGGGACAAGGAGACAAGGGGACAAAGAAAACTGCCCACTTGGTAGTCGCAATGGTAGGAGATGGAATCAACGATGCTCCAGCTTTATCTCAAGCAGATGTGGGAATTGCTTTACACTCCGGGACAGATGTGGCGATGGAAACTGCTGAAATTGTCCTAATGCGCGATCGCTTAAACGATGTCGTCGAATCTATTCAACTTAGTCGCGCCACCTTCAATAAAATCCGCCAAAATTTATTCTGGGCTTTTGCATATAATACAGTTGGTATTCCTTTAGCAGCTGGTGTTTTGTTCCCTAGCCTGGGTTTTGTCCTTAACCCATCTGGTGCTGCTGCATTAATGGCTTTTAGCTCTGTTAGCGTCGTCACAAACTCAATATTATTACGGCGATTAGCTCATCACCCGTAGAATACTCTGTTGCAGCTAAAATCTCCATCTCAAGTTAAATTGGGTCGCCCCGTCAGCTTTTAACCTGATCGCAAAGCCTCTTGGGGCGCTTATCAAAGCTATCATAGCAACTGGAGTAGAACCACCAAGTTCTACTCTTTCAAGGTATTATGCAATTTTAAAGCTTATTTAGATCAGCACCACAGACTTATGGTGCCTTAAAAATGGCAAGATACGATACTAAACAAATCTTGATTAATCACAGTTCCACCGATTTGTCAATGGCAGCAGAAACCAATGAAAACCATCTACTGATTATTGAAGACGATCAAGGTCGCAAAGAATTTTCTCTGGATCACCCCGTCTACTCTATTGGTAGAGACCGCGAATGTAATATCCGTTTGATGTCGCAGTTTGTCTCGCGCCGCCATGCCACATTAGTGAGATTGCCACGAGATCATAATAGTCAAAGCTACTATTACCGGATTGTAGATGGCGATGCCAAAGGCAAGCCTAGTTCCAATGGTTTGATGATTAATGGACGTAAGATACCAGCTCACGATCTTAGAAATGAAGACGAGATCGTTTTTGGGCCTCAAGTACGTGCCATTTATTATCTTTTAAGAAATACTCAGCGTTTAGGGCAAACGGATTCGAGTGAGTATGACATTACACTAATAAACCCCGGTATGGCCGAGGATTTAGAAGATGCGGGAGAGTGAATTTATAACTACCAATAACAGCCTGAGAATCCCACGACTTGAAGGCGTAGGAGTGCCAATTCAATCCCTAAAGCTATCCTGCAATACTTTCGATCAAATGCCAATGGCGACTACTTTCAATAGCCTGCTTGATAACTTCAAACATTTGTCGGCAGTAATTATCTAGTTGAAGTGGTAGTTCTTCATTTTTAATCACAATGCTCATCCGGGTTTCTGTTTCAGTAGATTTTGATTTATCAATCAATACTTCTACTGTGATCAATTTAGGAAAAGGAACATTGCCCGGAACCTCACGAGCGATAATATAATCGCCAGTGTAGTATTGAATATCCAACTGAGAGCCCTGTAGAAGTTCTACAAGTAACGGCAACAGATGGTCACTCTTGACAGAAACGGTAAATGAACAGGTATAGCGAGCCATAATAGCCCCACGCCTTGCAACACTCTGTCCATCGTATAATACCGAAGCATCTAAACGAAAAGTGATTAAACCAATTCGCAATTCGCAATTCGCAATTCGCAATTACGTGTTCTAACGGGGATTTAGACCCCGCCACAACACTTGCGGCTTGATAGAAGCCGGGAACTTAAACCCCTACATTTTGTTAAAGAAGCAAATTTATTGAGTTTTGAAATCAAGCATTACAAGATATCACAATCACATTTGTTTTATCCACAAGCAAAGTACCGTAAGCTGAAAGTTTGATCAAAAACTTTACAATAAAGGTTTGGCTGAGGTAGAAAATGAAAGTCGCCATTACTGGAGCAACAGGATTTGTCGGTAGTCTTTTGGTACAACGACTCCACGCACAAGGTCATAAAATAGTAGTACTAACTCGGAAAACCGCCTTTGCTAAAAAGGTTTTTCCGTCTGAGGCTTTCCCAAATGTAGAAATTGTTGCCAATACACCAAATGCGTCTGGTTCTTGGCAAAGTGTCATCGCAAGTTGTGATGGCGTAGTTAATCTGGCAGGAGAACCCATTGGTGAAGGACGCTGGACACCAGAACGCAAACAAGAAATCCTCAATAGCCGGAAGTTAGGTACACAAAAAATAGTTGAAGCAATAGCCAACGCTAACCCAAAACCAACTGTTTTAATTAATGCTTCGGCTATTGGCTACTACGGCACTAGTGAGACGGCTACCTTTGATGAAACAAGCTTATCTGGCAACGATTTTCTCGCCCAAGTCTGCCAAGCCTGGGAAACAGAAGCGAGAAAGGTAAAAGATGCTGGTGTACGGTTGGTAATTCTGCGTTTTGGGATTGTTCTAGGTAATGGTGGTGCCTTGGGTAAAATGATTCCGCCTTTCAAACTTTTCGCTGGTGGCCCCATTGGCAGTGGTCGGCAGTGGTTCTCATGGATTCATGTAGACGATTTAGTTAGCCTGATTCTGGAAGCTTTAACTAAACCGGAAATAGAAGGCGTATACAATGCCACTGCCCCTAACCCAGTCCGAATGGCAGATTTAAGCCAAGCTTTGGGGCAAGTGATGAATCGCCCTTCTTGGTTGCCTGTTCCTGGTTTTGCGATCGAAGCTCTTTTAGGAGATGGGGCGATGGTAGTTTTAGAAGGTCAGCAAGTCCTTCCGAAGCGCACCGTGCAAACAGGCTTTGAGTACAAACATCCTAATTTACAGTCAGCACTAAGACAAATTCTTGCATAGATTAAAAGGGGGCAGGGGGCAGGGGAAGCAGGGGGAATAATAACCAATGTCCAATGTCCAATGCCCCAGTCCCTAATCCCTTAACTATTGACTAGAGAGAAATTTTCTGGAAACCCAACTGATAATACCGCTAAGAATAGCACCGCCCATGAGGATGCCAATCGCTGGGTTAAACACGGGTTGCCAAAGTTGATGCCACAAATCCAAACCCAGGTTTACTCCTATAGAATCACCGATCGCAGCGATCGCTAACCAGACAAAGCCAAACAAAACCAAAAAAACATCTGCGACTAAAATCGTGTTTAGCCAATTTAACAATTTATCTTTCATCTATCTTTTTGTATAACTGCCTAAAATTTTAGGGCACTGCTAATTAAGTAAGTTAGAAGTGAAGATTCCCTACTAGAATTTAACTCCTCACTCCTAACCGGAGCTTTCGGAGTCTCCGGCTTTGCTCTTAACTTCTCATTCCTCCAACAGCCAATTTCTAACTTTTGTCAAACTCTGCCAATCTGGTTTTCTACTTAAGCCATCTTCAATACTGGTTTTTATTTCATCGCGCCATTCTGGATTGACAAAAATTAGCTGCTGTGCTATATCAATATGTTCTCGTAAACCTTTTTGACCTGTTTCCAGCATTGCTAAGGCGAGATTGACTCTAGCCTGTGGGTCTTGTGGATTTAACTTGACTGCTTTCTGTGCAGCTTTGTAAGCCAAATTGGCTTTGTTATCGAGTAGATATAACCACGCCAAACAGACCCAAGCAGCACTAGTTTTAGGAGCGCGATCGCACACTTCTTTAAACACAGGGATTAAAGAATCTACTGCTTCTCCTGCTTTATAGCGTTCCAAACCTGTATCAAATAAGGATTCAACTGTATTAGTCATTGGTCATTAGTCATTTTTCATTGGTGAGCCAGTGCGGTCTTGGGGGTCTCCCCCATGAGCAACTGGTGAACCCGAAGGGTCATTAGTCATTTGTCTTTCGTTCAATAACAAGGGACAAATGACAAATGACAATATTACACCCCAAATGACTTGCCGCAACCGCAAGTTTGGTTAGCATTGGGGTTAGTGAATTGAAAGCCACCGCCAATCATGGCATCGCTGTAATCGAGCATTAAACCGTAGAGATATAATAAACTCTTGCGATCGCTGACAATTTTGAAGCCATCATAGTCAAAAACTTCATCCTGCGGGGTGATCTTGCTAGTGTCTTCAAAGTCCATCATATAAGACATCCCTGAACATCCACCCTGACGGACTCCTACCCGTAAGCAGAAATCTGTGCCTTGCTTGTCCCGGAGGGATTTTACCTGGTGCAATGCGGCTTCGCTCAACAGAATTCCGCGTTGTTGAGACTGAATTGCTTGTGTCATCTGCTCTTTCAACTCCTTAATTAGTATAAGCTTTACCCTATATCGGCTTATTAATGCCTTTGGGTTGCCCTTGATGTTTTTGTATTCATTCTAGCGGCTTAAATGTCGTTAGATACCAAATTGTAAACACTCCGTCAAAAGCAGCCAAACATTTTTATCCTAGAATTGAGAGACTCAGTGTATTTATAGATTCGGTATTTTTGGAGTTCAAGCGTGGCAGCAGTCACCAGAAGCAACTATCTTTCAGGTGCAGCCATAAAAACTTAATCCGAGGCTAGCTATCCCCCAAAGTCTACTTCCAAATTGCTTCTTTTGATTAACTTATTCTATGACAAGTTTTAATCGCTCTACCAGTCGTCGGTTGAAGAAACTAACTCAAATTCCTTCTGTATGGGAGGGCGATCGCCGTCCGTTGTCATCACCAAACCAGCACTCAGACTCCGAGGAAAAGGGAGAATGCATTCTTTGGGTAGATTACTCCCAAGGTGTGGTTCGAGGAATGGACGTGGTAGCTTCAGATATCGGCCCAGAAGCAATAGTTCGTACTTTAATGCGAGCAATGGAACATCCCCACAGTCCGGCAAGACCTGCCAGACCCCAAAGAATTGTAGTCAAAGACCGCGAGATCCAATTTTATTTGCGGGGGGTGCTGCAAGATTTGGATATTGCCATTGACTACGCACCAGAATTGCCTTTAATTGACGAACTGTTTCGCGGGTTCGCTGACATCCTCGATAGTCAAACCCCCGACTTACCCCCACAGTATGCACAAATCTTACGAGAGAAAGCATTTGCAATTTGGGAAGCAGCACCTTGGGAATTTTTAGAAGAACAGCAAATTTTGTCAATCGAGATAAATAAGTGGGATGTTGGCACACTCTACGCCTCAGTTATGGGAATGCTGGGAATGGAGTATGGGATTTTGTTTTATCGCTCAGAAGAGTCTTTAAAACAGTTTCGCGCCGCCGTTTTAAAAGATGAAGAATCAACGGAGCATCTAGAAGAAGCGTTCCTCAAACAAGATTGCCTATTTATTACCTTTGAGAGTGCTGACGAAACCGATGAAGATGAGGATGAAGAAAATGATTTGGCAGATATGCCATTATCAGAAATTGACCCAACTTTTGGGAATATCCACCCCTTAGAAGGACTACGGTCTGTTTTGTATGACGAAGAAGCATTGGTAATCTTTGTTGCGATCGAAAGCCTGAGTCGCTTTATTCGCGATCACCGTCGCCAGCTTCATGAGGACATTTTTCCTAGCCTCAGCCGTCGTTATCGCATTTCTCTGCCGCAGCCGGAAGAATCAACTAAATCTGTGGCTGTGACAGTCTCTACCATGCCGCAATTAGCAGCAGAATTAGAGGAAATGGCAGGCTTTGATCTCGATGATGAGGACATTGAAGACTTTGGCTCACCAAATTTTCAATCATTGCAAGATGACTTGATACCAGAAGATTCTTTCCTCAGCTTAGGTGTAGTGTCCTGGGAAATGTTGGAGTATCTCCGTAAGGGGACTAGCTACCATAAGGCTGGTGAAATCAAAGAAGTGGGTGATGGTTTACCAGTGATTTTAATTCAAACTTCCCGGCCCAAGGCTAAGGCTGTAATTGAAAGAATTGAAGCAATAGGCGGACTGAGAGCTATTTGCTTTAATCCAGGTGCCGACCCTTTCGATGGCGATCGCTACGACTTGGGTTTATTACAAACTCAAAATGGCGAATTGTTCCTATTCGGTGAATTTCTAGATGAAGATCCTATTCATGTAGAAGCCCGAAAAAAATGGAATCAACGGTGTAAAAATACTAAAGGCTACTGTGGTTTAATCATTGCTAAAGGATTAACCGGAGCCTCCCGTGGCAATCCTCAGTTACGAGATATGATGGCTTTGTTTGAAGCGCGATCGCTTTCGCCTAAAGATTTAGGTCTTGGCACTCTTCAACTGATGCCCCAACTCAAATTTGAATAGTTGCAAAAATTCTCGCAATTTTCAATCTCTAATTGTGGCTATAGAAATCTAGTTTAATTCTTTTGGGATTACTAGAAAGAAGCTGATGATTTAGTAGCTTTTACTAAATCTCAACTTCATTAAGAATTATTATCAAGGAAGGCAGGAGGCAGAGGGCAGTTCTTGCTGGAGGAAAACTGCACTTCGGCTACGCTCAGTGTAAACCTATGTTTCTCCCTCAAATATTCCCATTTAGCTTGGTCGGGGTCAAAATCTGAAGGAGTCGGCTCTGTACTTTCTAACCACTCTTTCAAAATAGGTATAGAGCATTCCACTATTCTTTTTTTGCTTTTCAGGCTGGGACTGAATTTGATTTTCTCTAGAACTTTCCAAGGATGGAACTGGTTGCAAAATAATTACTTCTACCGTCCCTGGAGCAATATTTAGAGGTTCGTGAATAATTAAATTACCGGATTCATCAATTGTGGCGTTGAGCTTATAGGCTTGCATATTGGTTTTCCTCATCTATATATAATTAAATAATATTTCAGGCAATTTCACAGATTATGTTTCTCCTTTAAAGCTTCCCATCGGGCTTAGTCTGGGTCAAAGTCTGGTGGTGTCGGTGGGGCATTTTCAAATAAACCTTCAAATGCTTTGACTTTAGACTTTCTTCTCGGCTTTTCTGGCTGTGACTCAGTAGAAGTTTCCAAGGATGGAACTGGCTGCAAAATAATCACTTCCACTTTTCCAGGAGCAATATTTAGAGGTTCGTCAATAATTAAATGACCTGATTCATCAATTGTGGCGTTTAGCTTGTAAGCTTGCATACTTTTGCTCCTTTTTGTTTCTGGGATAGAATACTGCGTAAATTAAGTCCTAGTTGGGTTTCGTCCCTCAACCCAACCTACATTCTATTTACCAGAATCGATATCTCCTAGAAAATTACCTAGAGATAATTTATTAGTTCTTGAATCAACGATCGCAGTTATAAGTGAATGTCTTGTCGTCACCAACATTACAACATTAAGTCTTAACGCTATAACATTAAGGCTTAACGCTATAACATTAAGGCTTAATGCTACAACCTTAAGGCTTAACCTTATAACATTAAGGCTTAACGCTATAACCTTAAGGCTTAACCTTATAACTTTAATCACCAGTATCATAAAATTAAGGCTTAACGTTACGACATTAAGCCTTAACATTACAACTTTTTGACAAAAGCTTGTGCGATCGCTCTTTAGGGTAGTGCGCTCTGTGCGATCGCAAGCACAGCTTAAATAAAACTTATGATCGGGGGAATATAGCAACTCCCAAGGCAAGTTCAGCACTTCGGCGTTATCAGAAATGATGCCCAGTTCACAGTTATCTAGCCCTTCCCGTGTCGCTTCTTGAAAAAACTCTCTTCCTTTCTCTGTACTGCGAAATACTAGCTCAAATAGCTGTTGTCCCCAATGCTGTAATTTTTGTTCAATTTTTACAGCATTATCAGGAAAAATACCGTAAGGAAACTTTAGATAATCTTCTAAATACCAGCGCAACTCAGCCGCGTTTTCTTCATCGAAGGGTTGCTGGAAGCCGACTTCTGGTGCAAGGCGAGGACTTTTATATCCGCGTTGCCAAGAAAGTTGGATTTTGTCGTCTTGATGAGTTATCCGCAACCAATTCTGCGCCATAGCTACCGCCAACACTAGTTAATGTGATGCTACTTTATCCTAGTCATTCACGCAGAGGTTAGCTGATTACGCAAATGAAATCAGCAAATTCTATTGGGCTAGTACCGCAAGGCGGAAGTCAAAAGTCAAAAAGCTTTTATTTTGGGCTTTTTGGCTGTAATGAAATGGTAGGTTTATTTCCGTTGGTCTATACTAGGCTTTTAATTCAGTACAGATACAGCGATAATTTACTCAAATCATTATTGAGTTGTTTCATGCTGCCAGTTATTGAAAGCATTGTATTACGTCAAATGGCTTCGGGCGATCGCCTCTACTTACAAGTATACAAATTCATCGGCGCTCAACCTGGTAAAAAGGTTTACATTCAATCTAATCTGCACGGTGCAGAAATTGCTGGTAATGCCGTAATTCACCAGCTAATTGAGTTTTTATTAACAATAAATGATACAGATTTAACTGGAGAAATTTGGTTAGTTCCCGTTTGTAACCCAATGGGGACGAATGAACGCGCTCATCATTTTTCCCCTGGACGACACTGCCTTTATGAAGCTAAAGACTGGAATCGCATATTTTGGGATTACGAGAAAGAAGCTGATGATTTAGTAGCTTTTACTAAATCTCAACTTCATATTGATCTAAAGGTCGTCCGACAAAATTATCTAACTATAATTAAGCAACAATTTGCAAAAATTTTAGAAAAAATTAATTCTTCTAGTGGTGTACCCTACACTGAGCTTTTTAGCTACAGGCTACAAAATCTCAGTTTAGATGCAGACTACTTAATTGACTTACATACTTCTACAAATCAAGCTTTAGACTACCTTTATTACTTCCAAAATCGAGAAGAAAGCGCAAAATACTTCCTGCTTGATTTCGGAATTGTACTTGATAAATACGATGGTGATGCTTTTGATGAAGCTTTTATCAAACCTTGGTTAGCGCTAGAAGCTTGTTTTAAAGAGTTGGGTCGAGAAATCAAGTTTGATGTAGAAGCTTGGACACTAGAATTAGGAACAGGAATGCAAATAAACCCTGATTCAGTAGCTAAAGGTGTACGGGGTGTGAAAAACTATTTAGTGCAAAAAGGTGTAGTGCAAATTCCTGATTTCTCATCTGACAAAAAAACTCATAACATGACTTTCGCATCTAGCAGCAACAGGAAAAAATATTATGCGATCGCAGGCGGTATGATTCAATCCAGAATTGAATTAGGTAGCACAGTCAAAGCTGGAGAGAAACTCTATCAAATTCTCAGTTTTAATAAAGAAGGTAAGTTACCTACTGTAATTGATGTCTGTGCTCAACATGATGGATTGGTTTATGATGTCGCAACCAATCAAGCTGTAAATGAAGGCGAGTTTGTATTGGGAATTGTTAGTTAGGGGATAGCAAATATATCAAGTAATTTTAACAATTCGCAATGGGCTACGCCCTGCTACACTAACGCAATTACGTTTTGTGATAGCGTTCGCGGAGCGTCTCGTAGAGAAGCGTTAGAGAGAAACGAGCGTCTGGGGATTTAGACCCCAACACAAAACAAGCTTTGGCATTGGGGTTGTCTGTAATTGATTACTAGACCTCTTCGATATACGCTTCAGGGTAAAAGTTATAGGTGTTAGGGACTTTTTGCAAGAGGTCTAGGGTTTACCGGAGTAGGTGGGGATATGGGCGATTGATCGCGTTTTGGGTTTTGTGGAGGTGCGATCGCTTTCTGAAAATCAATTTAACTTCAACTACTTTGTTGCTGTTCCAACCAAGTTACTAAATCAACCATCTCAGACATTCTTAAGAATGATCGACATAAAGCCTCTAATTGTTCAATGTTCAAACCTTAAACTTTTTGATCAATTGATTCATCAATCTCACCAAAACGTTCTTCTAGCAGAGAGATACATAAAGAAAAAGCTTCTTGTTGTTTACCCTGTTCTTGTCCCTTCTGCAAAATATCTTGATAAATTACTGATTCTTGCATAATATCCTCACTTAACAATTGACGAATCAAAGTTTTGTCAAATCGCAAACCAGCTAAAATTTCTGTATACCCGGCAATATTTTGTTTTGTCTCCCTATCTGAAATTGTAGCCACTTTTTCAGCAACCTGGGACAATAAACTTTGTGGGGAATCAGTACGACTCAGAGTAGCCAGAGGTAATAAATTTGCATTATTTAAGAGGTTGTTTGAAAAGTGGTTGGCTGTGATTTTAGGCACTTATTGATCCCCCCTAACCCCCCTTAAAAAGGGGGGAACCGGAATCAGAGTCCCCCTTTTTAAGGGGGATTTAGGGGGATCTAAAACGTTTTGCTACCAAGATAAGGACTTTTCAAACATCCTCTAAGAATACACTCGAATCTTGCTCCCATATCCGTATGACTTGATAGCGGTGTACTGTCGTATCATCCACATATTCTTGGGTAAAAGCAATTTCATCGCTTGTTTCTTGTAAAAAGATGACCCTTCGTGTTCGCCAGTTCGACGGGACGGAAACCGACACCGTCGACTGGACTCACTATCTGCACAACTGGACATTTATACTGATGCTTTAATCTCACGGAGTAATCTAGCATTCGGAAGGTAATTGCAGGGCTAGACTGTGTTAAAGTCTGAAACTCAATATGCAGAATCCTGTTTTTAGTTTGAATAAAAGTCACAGAATCTGCACGAATTGGTTCCAAGCTTAATTCAGTTTTTAGCACCTTTATATTTGTCGATTCTTCAGCAATTAACCACCGAACAAAATCTGCTGGATATTTTTCTGCCAGCAGCTTACAAACATTATCAAAACTCACAATATTAACAGACCTAATATTATGATTATATTACAGCTATTTTCAAGTAAATAGACTACGCGTTAAAGGCGCAAGGCTTTGCACCCCTACAATAGGGGTGGTTCAAATACATGAAATAGCATTTTTAATTTCCAACACCTGTACAATATCAAACTCTACTAAAGTTTGTACCTTGATAGGCACAGCTATGCTGTGCCTGTACCATTTATCAAAACAATCGGGTCTAAAACCGAACTTCGTCCCGCTACGCTAACGCCTTTGAAGGCGAAAAGTTTTGTCACGGGGTTAAAACCCTGTGATAAAACGTAATTGCGTTAGCGCAGCGTTAGCGACGTAGGAGCGTCATTGCGAATTGCGAATTGCGAATTGCGAATTGGTTTATGTTTAGTCTCCTAAATAAATACCCATACCATGAGCGGTTTTAACTAAAGTACCATTGGGATCGACAGCGCTATAGTGAGCGATCGCTTCGGTAATTGGTACACTTAATACTTGGCGATTTTGCCAAGTCACCATGCGATCGTATTTATCCTCTGCAATTAGATTAACTGCCGCAACACCAAAAGCTGTTGCAACTAATCTGTCTAGTGGTGAAGCAGTTCCACCCCGTTGAATGTGTCCTAAAACTGTGACTCGCGTTTCTACACCAATGTGCTCAATAATTTTATCTGCTAAATATTCGCCAATTCCACCGTATCGAGATTGACCTAAGCGATTTGTAATCGTCACATTTTCCCCATCGTGGGTACGAACCGCTTCGGAAACAATAATTAAACAATAGTTTTTGCCTTTCTCTTGGCGTTCTTTGATTTTGTGGCAAATATGCTCAACTGTATAAGGAATTTCGGGAATTAAAATTACATTTGCTCCCCCTGCAATTCCCGCAGCTATTGCTATGTGTCCTGCATCACGCCCCATGACTTCCAAAATCATGACTCGGCTATGACTTGCGGCAGTAAAATGTAATCTATCTAATGCTTCCGTAGCAATATTAACTGCTGTATCAAAACCAATAGCATGTTCAGTAACGCCAATATCATTATCAATGGTTTTGGGAATACCTACTAGATTAATGCCTCCTTGTTGGGCAAGACGGCGCAAAATTGCCAAACTACCATCACCGCCAATACCAATTAAAGCGTCTAAACCTAGCTCATGATAACCTGCAATGATTTCTTCGGAGCGATCGCATAAACTCCCATCCGCCATTGGAAAAGCAAAAGGGTCGCCTTTATTGGTTGTTCCCAACATTGTGCCACCCGCAGTTAACAGCGAGTCAACTTGATCAACTTCCAGCTTGGTGAATTGTGGGGGACGCGCCATCAATCCTAGAGTAGCTTGACGAATTCCCAGAACCTCCCAGCCGTAAGTATCTACAGCGCAGTTTACTACAGCCCTAATCACAGCATTTAAACCAGAACAATCACCTCCACTGGTAAGAATTCCAATGCGTTTGGGTTCTCCCATCTTTTTTATTGACATTTTGATCCAAATATATTGAGTAGTCGATGAAACTTAAGACATTAGCAGCAGATTAAACCTAAGCAAAAATTCTCCTTGTAAATGCCAAAGTAATTTTATGTTTCTTTTGTATCTAAAAACAAAACAAAGTTATCTCAGCTGTAAAATATAAGTGTAGAGCCAGTAGTAGATTAAACCTCGGCAAAAGCAATCCCTAAAAATGCCAGGGGAATTTTATGCTTGTTTTGTGTCTAAGAAAAAACCGAGTTATCCCAGCTGTAAAATATGAGGGTGGAGCCAAAGGTGACTAGTATTGATAATTACAACTTCTCTTTTTCAGGAGAAGTAGCAATCCCACAGGCTCCTCCTGAATTCAAATCAGGTTTTATCGGCATTGTTGGTCGTCCTAATGTCGGTAAATCTACTTTAATGAATCAATTGGTAGGGCAAAAAATTGCCATAACTTCCCCTGTAGCTCAAACAACACGTAACCGTTTGCGCGGCATTTTAACTACACCAGAAGCGCAATTAATTTTTGTAGATACGCCAGGAATTCATAAGCCCCATCATCAATTGGGGGAAGTATTGGTGCAAAATGCCAAAATTGCCATTGAATCGGTAGATGTAGTGCTATTTGTGGTAGATGGAGCGGTAGCTTGTGGAGCAGGCGATCGCTATATTGCCGAATTGCTGTGTCGCAGCAAAACACCAGTGATTTTGGGCGTTAACAAAATCGACCAACAACCGTCTGATTCTCAGTTTTTAGATGATAGTTACGCTCAGATGGCCCAGTCCCATGAATGGGAAATCGTGAAATTTTCTGCCAAGACCAGTACAGGATTACCGCAACTTCAAGAATTATTAATTGAACATTTAGAAATTGGGCCGTTATACTACCCGCCAGATTTGGTAACTGACCAACCAGAACGCTTTATTATGGGTGAATTAATCCGAGAACAAATTTTATTATTGACTCGTGAAGAAGTACCCCATTCAGTAGCGATCGCTATTGATCTAGTAGAAGAAACTCCCAGCATTACCCGGATACTTGCTACCATCAACGTTGAGCGCGATTCCCAAAAAGGCATACTCATTGGCAAAAGTGGAGCGATGCTCAAAGCAATTGGTAGCGAAGCCCGCGAACAAATCCAAAAGTTAATCTCTGGTAAAGTTTACCTAGAATTATTTGTGAAAGTTCAGCCAAAATGGCGACAGTCGCGGATCAGTTTAGCTGAGTTAGGTTATCGCGTGGAAGAATAATAATTGGTCATTTGTCATTAGTCATTAGTCATTGGCAAGTAAAAAAGCAAAGGACAAAAGATAAATGACAAAGGACAAACGACAAATGACTCTTAATTAATAAAAATGTCTTTAGATATTCGCTATCCCTTAAATTTACCAGCCAATGCTCCGCCGTTGCGGGTGTTAATTGTCGAAGATGATCCGATGATGCAACTGGGATTAGAGCAATCGTTAATGGCTCATCCTCAGTTGGAGATTGTTGGACAAGCAGAAGATGGTTATTTGGGAGTTCAAGCTGCACTGCAACTAAAACCTGATTTGGTGGTTATGGATATTGGGTTGCCGCGATTGGATGGCATTGCAGCGACACAGCAAATTAAGGCGGCGCTGCCAGCAACTCATGTGGTGATGCTGACATCTCATCAAACAGAGACAGAAATTATTGCAGCACTCTCTAGTGGTGCAGATGCATATTGCATCAAAGGTGCAAGTGTAGAACGATTGTTAAGTGCGATCGCAGCCGCAGTTGATGGTGCAGCCTATCTCGATCCTCAAATTGCGCGGCGAGTAATTGATAATCTCAAACCGCCCTCACCCACCACCAACAACGCCAATTTATCTGGGCGCGAGTTAGAAGTGTTGAAACTGATGGTAGACGGCTTGAGTAACCCAGAAATTGCCGAAAAACTTTATCTTAGTCCCAACACCATCAAAACTCACGTCCGAGGGATTATGAATAAATTAGCAGTAGACGATCGCGTGCAAGCAGCAGTTGTAGCGCTGCGTTCTGGGTTGGTTTAGAAAACAAATGCCGCAAAATCCAGAAACAAACCTCAACAAAAGTAACATTACTGGTGTATCCAAACTTAATAATGAATTCCCCACTTTCTGCCCTCAAAGCCGCGAAGAATGGCGGAGATGGTTAGATAAAAACCATCGCACTTATCTTGGCGTATGGCTTATCTACTACAAAGTAAAAAGTGGTAAGCCAAGTGTTCGATATAGCGAAGCGGTACAAGAAGCCTTATGCTTTGGTTGGATTGATAGTAAAGTCAAATCCTTAGATGAAGAACGTTATATGCAAATATTTACACCTCGAAAACCGAAAAGCGTATGGTCAAAATTAAATAAACAATATATTGAAGAACTTATAGAACAAGGCTTGATGATTACAGTTGGTTTAGAAAAAATTGAAGCTGCAAAACAAGATGGCTCATGGAAGACTTTAGATGCGATCGAAGCATTGATTATTCCCTCAGATTTAAAGCAGGCATTAGAAGCAAACACAACTGCTAAAGAGTATTTTGAGGCATTTAATAACTCATCCAAAAAGAATATTCTTTTTTGGATTGAGGGTGCAAAACGTCCAGAGACAAGGTTGAAGAGAATTGAACAAACCGTTAACTCAGCAGCAGTCAACAAAAACCCATTGATACGATAACAAACTCTATGTGATTCTTTAGAGAACGTATCTTTTGACGCGTAGGCATAGCCAGTCGTAGACATCGCTCTTTGACGTAAACAATATGAGTAAAGATTTCAATCCAGTTTATAATAAGTAAAGGCGTACTTGAGTACGCCTTTATAGTAGATTCATTTTTTGTCAAGATGTTTGAAAAATAGTCTAATTCAATGCATTTTGGTTAAAAGAGTTTGAGAGTTGATTAGGGTCTAGGTTAGTAGGAAATAACAAAATTTCCTTACCTTCTAAGTTTGCCTTCTGGTGAAGCAAAATTGCCTTTTCCAAAGAACAATATTTAATTGGAACCCATCTGTCGCTATAAAAGTAGACAGTTACTCGGCTCATTGCATACTCTTTCAACGGCAGTGGAAGAGACCAGGACGAATCCATAGTTTGAACCTTACCTGTTGAGTCCATGCTTTGAACCTCAGTTATTAAGTATATATACTTTCCCTCATTAGAATGATTTAAAGTAACTATCATAAGTAATAAGAAACTGCCTTGAAACTGAATCTATAGGTAAAATTAGAAGAATTACAATTAACCTAAAGACATGGAATAAGTCAGTCTAAAGTTATCATTTTTGGGTTAAAGGCTCACGGGGTTTAAAGACTCGTCAACGAGTATCTGAGTTGGATGAACGAGTCTTTGAACCTCGTTCACGAGTATTAAAAACTCATCAGCAAAATTTTGATACTCATTGGGATTTACTCATCAGTCAGAATTCACCACTCAGCATAAGCTTTTTAAATTTTGCATAGCGGTACTAGTGTTGATGCACTCGCAGCAACCATAACGAAGCGATAGTACCCACAAAATGAGCAGCAATCCCGTTGATGTTTGCCACAGCCACAAAAACATCCAGCGCCCAATGCCCATAATTTAAAATCCTGCCAAACGATGTGAAGGTTTCAAACTCAAGGATGATGAGTAATTAGCAACTAAATTGACAAAATCACACTATAAAGAGTGATATTAAGCGATAGATAGCGCTTGTAAAGGAATAACGGCCATGATTAAATCTTGGATGGTGATTGGGGCTGTGGCTTTCTTAGTTGCCTTAGCGGCTAACTTGATTACGCCTAGCGATCGCCAATGGTTCAAGCGCTTACAACGGCCGAGATGGCTAACTTTTGAGGGTGCGATTCCAATTATCTGGACTGTAATATTTATTTGCGGTGCTTGGTCAGCTTATATTGTCTGGGAAAAAGATCCAGGAAGCACCCCAACCTGGTTAATCATGGGTTTATACTTGCTTTTAGAAATTGTAACCATTGCCTATACACCTGTAATGTTTAGGCTTCGCAGCCTGAAAGTCGGTACAATTCTTGGTGGTACAGGTTTTATCATTAGTATTTTATTGATACTTGCAGTCTTAAGCATTTCTGGCTGGGCTGCACTATTACTAGTTCCTTATTTGCTGTGGAGTCCCATTGGTACTTATACCACTTGGAAGATGATCAGTCTCAATCCTCAAGATGCCTAGTACCGCAGGGCGGAAGTCAGCCCCTTTGGGGAAGTCAAAAGTATTATGGAATTGCTTTTTGTATCTGGGTTTTGTGAATCCATCGGTCACAATTCTTTTTAGATTGGTCTAAGATTCGCACCAGGGAATGATTAAACATATAGCCTAAATTGTCAAACTTGCAGTATATGACTTGACAAAATACGCAAGCGAGAGTGCATTATGATTCCATCTTGGATAATAATTGGGGCTGTAACTTTCTTTGTCGCCCTTGGTAGTTTCTTCATCACACCGCGTGATGTTAAATGGTTTGCAAATTTAAGTCGCCCGCGTTGGCTAGTTTTTGAGCCGTTGATTCCAGTCATCTGGACTGTAATTTTTATTTGCGGTGCAGCTTCAGCTTATGTTGTCTGGGAAAAAAACCCAGGAGGCATAGTTACTTGGCTACTAATGGCTTTGTACCTCTTGGTGGAAATTATCACCGTTGCCTATATACCTTCAATGTTGAGGTTTCGCAGCCTCAAAGTTGGGGAAGTTCTTGGGCTAATCGGTTTGATTTCAGGCGTTGTCCTCGCAATCTGCGTTTTGCCGATTTCTCTAATGGCAGCGCTGTTACTCCTTCCTTATCTAGTTTGGACTCCTATTGGTACTTACACTACCGACGAGTTAAAAGAGTTGAATCCTCAAGATGCATAAGGCATCTATGTAAGACGCCCATAACGTGCTGTGACAGGATTGGCTGGATTAGATTGATTATTCAGCCAAGCCCACATTTGATCGCCAATAGAAAAATGCCACCACTCTCTAGGATTGCGTTGAAAACCGACTTTTAACATTACATCTTGCAATAGCTGACGGTGAGCATGATACTCTTGGGCTTCTGGGCGATCGCTATTGGCATAATAATCTGGGTGCGATCGCTCTGACATTTCATCAATTGGCGAACCCATATTTACTATTTGCCCTGCATCATCTACCAGCGTCACATCCACTGCTGCACCTGTACTGTGAGGAGGCGGAGTTTTTTCATCCAAACTTGGTACAGCCCAAATTGCATAAACTGCTTCCCAAATTTCTTGGCGTTGGTTTGGGGATAATTCCCCATCAGTTAATTCCCTATCTTGCATTGCTTGGGCGAAGCTGTAATCTACCATAAACTGCTGAACTGCGATCGGGCGATAAGCATCAAAAATTTGAATACGCCAGTTGCGATGCAACAGTTGAAGATAATTTTGCGCTTGGATCAAATTTTCAATGACGCTTTGGCGGAGATAATAGGGAGAGCGATCGCCATAGGGCGCACCTAATTTTTCATAAGGATGGGGAGATTCTACCGCAAACAATTCTAGAGGAATCTCCACCAGGGGTTCACTACACTCGAAAATTGGGATTTGATGATAGGGCCTCATCTAGTCAGCCATGCAGGACTTACGGATTTTAACGCAAGCATAGCATTGTGTCTAAAAATTTAGGCAATTGCCAAATCATAATGTAAAACTAAGATTTCATCTGCTCTCAAAGTCGCCATTGCATATTCAGAGCCTTGGGTATCAGCAAACTCGACTAAATAATGATATTCTTCTTGCTCATAGACTTCTACAATTGTTCCAACTTGCCCACTGGGTAAGCTTTCGATAGAAGTATAATCTTCCACTAGTTGTAATCTCTCAATGGGAATAGGCTTGAGTGTGGCAATAGTATCCAAAAGTTTAACTTTTTTCATTTAACTTCAGAAATGCAGTAATCAAACGTGGATAAACATTATTAGCGGTAGTTTCCCAGATTGTCCGCAGCCTGATTTCTTCTGTATTAGGTAGTATCCAATCTACCTTAAACTGTTGATAAAATTAACGGTTTGCTTTTTTTAATTACGAATTATTTTAATGCTCAATCAAAACCAAACACCTTTATTAAATGCCTTAAAAGCCAATACAGCAAGACCCCATGCGCCTTTTTACACCCCAGGACATAAACAAGGTGAAGGAATTTCTCAACCCTTGGCTGATTTACTTGGTAAAGCTGTCTTTCGCGCTGATTTAACCGAATTAGCAGATTTAGATAATCTATTTGCGCCCCAAGGCGTTATTCAAGAAGCACAACAACTAGCAGCAGCAGCTTTTGGCGCTTCACAAACATGGTTCCTTGTCAATGGTTCTACCTGTGGGATTGAAGCAGCAATTCTCGCTACCTGCGGCACAGGCGATAAAATCATTCTGCCTCGCAATGTACATTCATCTGTGATCGCAGGTTTAATTCTCTCCGGTGCAATACCAATTTTTCTCAATCCTGAATACGATCCAGTTTTAGATATTGCCCATAGCATCACGCCCAACGCCGTAGAATCTGCACTCCAACAACATCCAGACGCTAAAGCAGTGTTGACAGTTTACCCAACATATTACGGTGTTTGTGGAGATTTGAGTGCGATCGCCAATATTACACATCAATACAATATCCCTCTACTTGTAGATGAGGCACACGGCGCACACTTTGCCTTTCATCCAGAATTACCCACTCCAGCTTTAGCCGCAGGTGCTGATTTAACTGTACAATCCATCCACAAAGTACTTGGTGCAATGACACAGGCATCAATGCTGCACATCCAAGGTAACAGGATAGATTGCGATCGCATCAGTAAAGCTTTGCAACTTGTGCAGTCTACCAGTCCTAGTTATTTACTTTTAGCTTCTTTAGATGCAGCGCGTCAGCAAATGGCACTCCACGGAAAAATGCTGATGTCTCGCACTTTGCAACTAGCTGATGAAGCTAGAACAAAAATCAGTCAAATTCCTGAATTATCTGTCTTACAAATTCCTAGCCCCCCTTATCAAGGGGGGTTGGGGGGATCTTCTATAGGTGGGTTAAGAGGATCTCCTGGCTTTGTAGCTTTAGACGAAACCCGTCTAACTGTAACTGTTTCTGGTTTAGGCTTAACCGGATTTGAGGCAGAGGAAATTCTCGATGAAAAATTTGCTGTCACTGCTGAATTCGCCTCACTGCAACATCTCACCTTTATCATTAGTTTGGGCAACACCTTAGCCGATATTGAGCAACTGGTACAAAGTTTTACCACTCTTGCCAACGAATATTGCCGAACCAACTTGACTGTTACAAATCCTAATGAGCAAAATATTTTAAGTACACAGGCTCATGCTTTACATTTTTCTCCCCGTGAAGCCTTTTTTGCCGTCAGTGAAATATTACCTTTAGCACAGACAAGCGATCGCATCTGTGCTGAAATCGTCTGTCCATATCCCCCAGGAATTCCTGTATTAATGCCCGGAGAAGTCATCACCAAACCCGTCCTTAACTATCTGCAACAAATCCAGGCGATGGGAGGATTTATTAGCGGTTGCAATGACACAAGCTTCAAAAGTTTGAAAGTGCTGAAAATTTAATTTTTGTCCTCCCAAGACTCTTCACCTTCTACAATAAAGATAGACTTTATTGAGATTTGTATAGTTGGGGATAAGCTGTCATGGCTCCCGCCGTTTTCATTCAAAATTTGCAAAAACGTTACGGTACAGTGGTTGCCGTCCAAGATGTTTCCTTTCAGGTAGAACCAGGAGAAATTTTTGGTTTACTTGGCCCCAACGGTGCTGGGAAAACTACTACCTTGCGTGCCTTGTGTACACTCACCACGCCCGATGCTGGCAAAATCGAAGTATCTGGCATCTCTGTGTTAGATAATCCGAGGGTGGCAAGACAACGACTAGGCTATGTAGCCCAGGAAGTAGCTATAGATAAGGTGTTGACTGGAAAAGAATTGCTGCAACTGCAAGCTGCACTTTATCACCTCCCAGGCGCAGTAGCCAAAGAGCGCATTGAGACTGTATTAGATTTACTTGGTTTGCAAGAATACGCCAATAAAAAGACAGGAACCTATTCCGGCGGTTTACGCAAGCGCCTAGACTTGGCTGCTGGGCTACTCCATTCACCGGATGTTTTAGTCTTAGATGAGCCAACAGTAGGGCTTGACATAGAAACCCGTTTTGTGGTGTGGGATTTCCTGAGAAAATTACGCGCCTCTGGGACGACGGTAGTAATTACCAGCCATTACTTAGAAGAGGTTGACGCTTTAGCCGATCGCGTGGCAATTATAGATCGCGGCGTTGTAATTGCTGCTGGGACACCTTCACAATTGAAAGATCAAGTAGGGGGCGATCGCATCACTTTGCGAATCCGCGAGTTTTCCCCGATTGAGGAAGCCGAAAAAGCTAAAAACCTCTTGCAACCTTTGCCGTTTGTGCAAGAAGTGATCATCAACAGCGCTCAAGGTAATTCCCTCAATTTAGTAGTGACACCTCAGAACGATGTTCTGATCAACATACAGCAAGCGCTGAATACTGCTGGCTTACCCATATTTGGCATAGCCCAATCTCGCCCCAGCCTCGATGATGTTTACCTCGCCGCTACAGGACGCACACTGATGGATGCAGAATTAGCAGCCGTTGCCACTCGCGATCCTAAAGCTGAGAAAAAGCAGAATATGAGATAAGGCATAGCGAATGGGGTATTGGGCATTGGGCATGGAGATATTTACCACTCCCAATTCCCGATTCCCCACTCCCCACTCTCCACTCCCCATTCCCAAATTATTTATGAGCGTTACTCCTAAATCTGATATAAATTGGCAGCCGTTAGCATCGCCACAAGCAGATGCTAATCCTGCACCTAACTTTTTCGGTGAATTGGTACAAGAGACGCTGGCTTTAACTCGTCGCTTGTTTATTCAATTGCAACGTCGTCCCTCCACATTGGTTGCCGGGATTATTCAGCCGGTAATGTGGTTGGTGCTATTTGGTGCTTTATTTCAAAATGCACCCAAGGGATTGTTCGGCAGTACGACAAATTACGGACAATTTTTGGCTGCTGGAGTAATTGTGTTTACAGCCTTTGCTGGGGCGCTGAATGCTGGATTGCCCGTAATGTTTGATCGCGAGTTCGGCTTTTTGAATCGTTTGCTGGTAGCACCGTTAGCATCACGGTTTTCCATTGTCTTTGCTTCAGCAATCTTTATCATCAGCCAAAGTTTGCTGCAAGCAGCTGTAATTGTTGCAGCAGCAGCGTTTATTGGGGCTGGGCTACCGGATGCAACGGGTTTATGTGCGATCGCTCTAATTGTCTTCCTCTTAGCTTTGGGTGTAACAGCCATCTCTCTTGGTTTGGCTTTCGCTCTACCCGGACACATTGAATTGATTGCAGTGATTTTCGTCACTAATCTACCATTATTGTTTGCTAGTACTGCTTTGGCTCCTTTATCCTTCATGCCTGGGTGGTTGCAGGTTGTAGCTACCCTAAATCCTCTCAGCTATGCGATCGAACCCATTCGCTATCTATATCTCCACAGTAGTTGGGAACTAGGTAGCGTAGTCATGCAAGCTCCTTGGGGTGATGTTACCTTCGGGGGAGCGTTGCTGGTATTGTTTGGCTTTGCCGTTGTCGCCTTACTGAGTATTCAACCCCAACTACGGCGAACTCTTGCTTAAAGAGATAAAATAGAGCAATTTTAGGGTCAAAATCCCATGAAAAAACCATTTTTACAAATTCCTAGACTTTTTGTAGCTACCGTGGCAGGGATTAGCTTTGCTTCCTTGCTCATAGCTCAACCCAGTTCGGCTCAAGTCAGCCCAACGGATGCTTTTCCCAGTAATAGTACAACAGACCAAAATACTGATCCCTTCTCCCGTTCAAACTCAGACAATTTCAATATGTTTGACTTGATTCATCGGGCGAATTTTGGGACTTTCAACTGGAATTCTGATCAACAAAACGAACAACTAGACTCAGCCGCAGCAGCCTTTAAAGCCAGGCAACAAAAGCTAATTGAAGGTCAACAACAGCAAGCAACTCCCAGTTCGCCGTTGGTCATACCACAATCAGTTACACCACCATTAGTTACACCAGCATCAGGTAACTGAATTTCAATAAAGAACCCCAAGCCTTAGAGGGCTTGGGGTTAAAGCTAGGCTCTTAAAAAATCCTTAGTTATCAGGTAAAAAACTACAGCCCAAGTGCAGCTAAAACATCGCTAGCATGGGTAGCAGTATTTACACTAGCGTCAACATGGGTAATTTTACCACTGGGGTCAATTACATAAGTGACGCGTTTGGCATAACCGCCGCCATCCACATCAAAAGCTTTGATTAGGGATTTGTCGGTGTCAGCCAGTAGGGGAAAATTCAAATTATATTTTTGGGTGAATGCCTGATGAGCGACTTCATCATCTGCACTGACTCCCAAGATTACAACATCTTTACTTTGATATTCAGATTGGGCATCCCGAAAACTACAGGCTTGTTTGGTGCAGCCTGGCGTGTCATCTTTGGGGTAAAAATACAAAACGACTGTCTTTCCGGCAAAATCAGATAAAGAGACTGTGTTGCCGTTTGTATCTTTGGCGGTAAATGCAGGTGCATCCGTACCAACTGCTAGAGGCATAATTAACTTTTCCTGTTTCAGATTGTTGATGCACTTGAAATTTTACATTAATTTATAATGATTAAATATAAGTAGTAAAAAATAGCATAACTATACTTTAAGTAACTAATTTTGGTTAAATCAGGTAGCTGGTACAAGAAAAAATATATTCTTAAATTACTCTTTATCAGAAGAAAAATTTCTACCCATACACGATGCCTGCTGTTGATTCCCAAAACCCAAATATTTTTGTCTATCCTCAAAGCACAGTAGAAAGAGCCGAGCGATCGCTAGTGTGTTCGCCCTTCAATTTATCTTTATTTGAAGTCATGGGACACCAGAGTGTGTCATTAACTGCGATCGCCCTGGAAAATGGACTCAAGCAGGGCTATACTAAACGCCCTTTATCAGAATTAGCCT
Organism: Nostoc sp. FACHB-888; assembly: GCF_014696655.1. NCBI lineage: Bacteria > Bacillati > Cyanobacteriota > Cyanophyceae > Nostocales > Nostocaceae > Nostoc > Nostoc sp. FACHB-888. The sequence continues at coordinate 64,596 of NZ_JACJQM010000008.1, forward strand.
GTGATAACGCCTTAGGTTGGCTGATCCAAGTGGGTGTATTGCGCCGCGAAGTCGATGGTCAGGGGATTACAGATAGTTTTCGCCTCACTCCCTTGGGTCGCCAGTTGGTAGAACAATATCAGGGAAAAAATTGGCGGACACCTTCATGGCGCGATCGTTTATCCGATGCTGTGATTCGTTGGTTGCGGATACCTTTTTAGAATAAAAAACTAAAAAGTTAGGATTAGGGAATCAAAGGGAACAATATATACGGAAACGTCACATCTATTCATGAAACCTTTACCATAATCATCTAATTGAAATTTCTGATGGTACTGGTAAAGAGATAATGCAGAGGAAAAGGATACTGTTCTTAGAAGGGGAATAAATTATACAGGAATTCTTTTCCTGTTCTCTACTCCCTGCTCCCCTGTTTTTTAACTGATGGACGGATTGCCATATAATTGTTAACTCCTAAAAATTCACCCTGTATCTTGAAAAACTAATTAATAGCAGCTATGAAATCAATTATGGTGGTGGGGACAACATCCCATGCAGGGAAATCACTTTTAACTACAGCCATTTGTCGCATTCTGTCGCGGCGCGGCTGGCGAGTGGCTCCCTTTAAAGGTCAAAACATGGCTTTAAATGCTTATGTCACTGCCAATGGTGGAGAAATTGGCTATGCCCAAGCAGTGCAAGCTTGGGCGGCGGGAGTCGTGCCTTGGGTAGAAATGAACCCAATTTTACTCAAACCTCAAGGGGATATGACTTCCCAAGTAATTATTAAAGGTAGGTCTGTTGGTAAAGTAAGTGCCTCAGATTACTACGAGCAATATTTTGAACTGGGGTGGCGGACAATTGAAGAATCGCTACAGCATTTAGGAACAGAATTTGACATGGTGGTTTGTGAAGGTGCCGGTAGTCCAGCAGAGATTAACCTCAAGCACCGTGACTTAACTAATATGCGGGTGGCAAAACATTTAAATGCGCCAACGATGTTAGTAGTTGACATTGATCGGGGTGGTGCTTTTGCCCATGTCGTAGGAACCTTAGAGTTATTAGAACCAGAAGAACGCGCCTTAATTAAGGGTGTAGTAATTAACAAGTTTCGAGGACAGCGATCGCTCCTAGAACCGGGGATAAAATGGTTAGAAGAACGTACAGGTATCCCGGTTGTCGGTGTTATACCCTACTTACAACAAGTGTTTCCAGCAGAAGACTCCCTTGATTTGCTAGAACGTGAATCGCATAAAGGCCAAACTGACCTCAACATTGCCGTCATCCGCTTACCCAGAATTGCCAATTTCACCGACTTTGATCCACTAGAATCAGAAAGCACTGTTTCAGTAAAATATCTCAGCCCAAAGCAAGATTTGGGACATCCTGATGCCGTAATTATCCCAGGTACAAAGACCACAATTCCTGATTTACTCTTACTGCAAAAAAGCGGTATGGCAGAAGCTATCCAACACTATGCTGCTTCTGGGGGAACGGTTTTAGGTATCTGCGGCGGCTATCAAATGCTCGGTCAAATCATCGCCGATCCAGAAGGGATAGAAGGACAAGCTGGCAGGTATCAGGGGTTAAATCTTTTACCAATCAGAACAGTAATTACAGGACAAAAAATCGCCCGTCAGCGCCAAGTTAGCTCAAATTATCCACAACAGGGCTTGCCAGTAAATGGCTTTGAAATCCACCAAGGGCGATCACGCATCGAACAGCAAGGAATAGACCCTCAATCGTACCATGCCCTATTTGACGATATTAATTTAGGATTAGTGGATAGTTGTCAATCAGTTTGGGGAAGTTATCTCCACGGACTTTTTGACAACGGCCCTTGGCGACGTGCTTGGTTAAATCGCCTCCGTCAACAACGGGGTTTAAAATCTTTGCCCACCGGTGTTGCTAACTACCGGGAACAGCGAGAACAAATTTTGGATTCCCTAGCTACTGAAGTTGAAAGTCATTTAGACTTAACTCCATTTTTGTCTTAAACTAAGTGCATAAATCCAATTCGCAATTCGCAATTCGCAATAAAAATCGCACATTTTTTCGATTAGAGTGTCATTAGTCGCTAATGACCAATGACCAATGACTAATGACTAATGACCAATGATTGTTCGTGTCCGCTTTTTACCAGATGATGTTACAGTAGATGCCGAAGTGGGAGAAGCCCTATTAGATGTAGCAGACCGGGCTGGGGTATTTATTCCCACCGGGTGTCTGATGGGGTCTTGTCACGCTTGCACCGTCGAATTAGAGAATGGAGAAATCGTCCGCGCTTGTATCAGCGCAGTACCGCCACGCGAGGAATTGACGATTAATTTGTTTAGTGACCCAACTTGGTAGTTTTTTAACCCTCTAAGTTCAGAAAATCAGATGAAGTAATAGAGGAGAAAAGACAAGATGAGTAACCTTAAGTACCAAATGATTATTCAATGGTCTGAAGAAGATAGTTGTCTTTTAGTAGGATTCCCTGATTTTCCAGGACAACGCTGGCGGACTCACGGGGATACTTACGAGTTGGCGGTGGCAAATGGAATTGAAGCCTTAGAGTCTTTAATTATTGCTTACGAAGCTGTCAGTGATCCACTTCCAGAACCAACAATAAATAGAGTGCGTTAAAGCGATTGAGTAGATGGTAACTAATGCTGAACAATTTGCGCGATCGCAGATTATTTTGGTTTAAATAGTATTTTTAAGTGTTTTTACGGCTTTTTTGCTGCTAGATAATTTGTATATTTATAGGCATCGCCGCGCTTAATAATGATTATCGGGAAAAATGATAACAAGGATAAATATTTTAAGAAGAAGCTCCATTAAGAAATAACGCTATTCTAACTTCTCCAACTCTTAAAAATCCATATTTTCTCATCAGACAGCAAGAAACTTTTACACCTTGTTCCTTGCTGCCTGTTTTTGGTATGTATATCAATTAATTAGCTTTAACATTCAGCGCGTATTCTTTAAACCTTTCCAAATCAGCTTGAATCGTCGATTCAACCACCCGCCCCAAAAATAAGCTATCCATAATTTTGCCAATAATGCCGGGAATAGCGTAGGAAACGGTCATTTTAACAATACTACTATCGTGGCGATCGTAGAAGCGAATCGCTCCCTGATTTGGCAAACCATCAACAGATTCCCATTGGATAATTTGGTTGGGAACAACTTTAAGAATTCGAGATTTCCAATTAAATTCTAGACTGCCGGTCTTCAGTTTCCAAAGAGATATATCTGGATTATCTGGCGGAACTTTCACCGAATCAATCCACTTCATCCATCGGGGCATTTGCTCCAAGTCAGCCCAAAGGCTCCATACTAAATCTATGGGAGCCTCTACCTCTACCTGCACAGTATGCTCTAACCAATCTGACATTCTTTGTTCTTCCTTCTCTACGAGACGCTGACGCTCCTAATGTCGCTACCGCTTCGCTAATGCGAGCGCGCCCTTTGCGCCCTTTGCGGTTAGTTATTTCTTCAAACTCTCCAAAATCACTTTTGCCGCCCGTCGTCCAGAAATAGTCGCTCCTTCCATGCTATCGATGTAATCTTGCTGAGTATAACTCCCTGCAAGGAAGAAATTATCTACAGGTGTCTTTTGGTTGGGACGATACACATCCATCCCTGGCGCTTCGCGGTAAAGAGATTGAGCAAGTTTTACCACGCTGTACCAAGTCATATTTAGCTCCCGTGACGAGGGAAACAGTTCATGTACTTGCTTGAGAACATGCTGTGCGATCGCTTCATTGCTTTGTGCAATAAAAGGATCTCCCGGTGTCAACACTAGCTGTAATAATGAACCCTGTCCTGGGCGATAATAATCAGCAGGGCTAGTCAACGCCAAATCGGCAAAACAAGAAAAGTCCGCATCGGCTGTGTACAGCAAATTATCAATTCCAGCTGCGTGATTTAGCTGTTTACGTTGCTCTCCATCGTTCAGTTCAGTTACCCAACCATCGAAGCGTAGCTGCACTGTTGCCACTGGCACTGCATCCAGTTTGTAAATATTGTCAAATTCTGACCACTTACGCCACTCGTGGGGTAGGATGCGCTGAATTCCTGGAACATCACAGGCAAAGACATAAGCATCAGCAGTGATAGTTTCTACTGTCTCACCTTGGGCAACTACTATACCGGTGACACGGGTTTGTTCATCTGATGTAAATTGAATTTCCCGAACTTGCCGACGGGTATAAACTTTTGTGCCTCTAACTTCCAGATATTCCAAAATGGGCTTGTGCAAATACTCATGGGGAGAACCTTCCAGCATCCGCAAAACTGAGGCTTCAGTTCTGGCTGCAAATAACTGGAATATCGTTAACATACAACGGGCAGACATATTTTCGCAATCAATAAATCCCAGAGCGTAGGCAATGGGGTTCCACATCCGTTTGATGCTGCCATTACTCCCGCCATGACTGCGGAACCAGTCGGCAAAGCTAATTTTATCTAGTTTGCGGATGGTTTTCATCGCCCCGTTAAAGTCTACCAATCCACGAACTATAGGACTAGTACCCAAAGCGATCGCATTTTGCAGTTTATCCTGCAACGATAGTTGAGAGGTCGTAAAAAATGCTTTTAAGCCATTGAAAGGAGCACCCGTAAGGAACCGAAAATCCAAAGCACCAGTGCCGCCTCCTTTATTAATAAAAGTGTGGGTATGTTCTTTGAGGCGTAAATTTTCTAACACCCCCACTTTCTTCATCAAGTCAAATAGTTGGTAGTAACAGCCGAAAAATACGTGCAGACCCATTTCTACATGGTTGCCATCCCCATCAACCCAACTGCCGACTTTACCACCCACAAACGGACGAGACTCAAAAATCTCTACTTCACAACCAGCATCTGCTAAATCTACTGCGGTTGCTAGTCCAGCTAGCCCCGCACCTACTATTGCAACGCGCATTCCGTCGTTCCTTTTCAGTTTCTTTACAGATTGTAACTGTGTTGGTGTCGGAATTTGCTACTCAATATCAACTTCACCAGCAGATTAAGACATGGCAATGTCGATACTAAAATCTCTTTAATCACTTTTTTTAGTCTTCGGCAATTGACCAGACGCGAGAATTACGCGTCTGTATCAGCTAGACAAACTCTTGTCGATAGCGGCGGACTCAAAAAAATATCATAGCTATTTCTTGGCGGCAAATCAGTTATCTGGTAAGTCGTAAAAGCAACTTATTAGTTGTTTACATCTTTGTCGTCATCGGAAACAGGCAAACTTCTAATTAGTTCACGAATCACATCGGTGGCGGGTCTACCTGTTTGTTGACAATATTTTTCTAGTTTTTCCGCTTCCTGTGTTGCGAGATTAACAGTTATACGTTTAACAGCCCATTTTTTATTTGTCATTATCATGCTATCTGCTGTATATTTCGATCATCGAAAGGTTCTAAGTAAAGAGGAAAACGATAAGATTATCAGAGTTTGTGTCAGGAAACAAGTAATATCATTAATATTAAAAATATTCTTTTTGTCAAAGTATTCATCATTTTCTAAAAAAATCAAAAAACTACACTTTATTTGTTACTATTGTGGCAATATAAAAAGCACATAGTTACTTCTGAAGATAATAACCCTACTAACAGCATGAGTAAACCCTGATCATGAAATTTTATAAATGAATTTGAGGTACCCACTGTTGACTCAATCAAGATTTCCAAAGTTCTTCTCCGTTGAAAGCATTTGACCTTCTCTCTAAAGCAAGTTCGCTAAACCCACTTTGAGAGAATATCTAGTATGGCACCAGAAAATAAAGCTTCAGAATCATGATCATCCTGGAATGCTTTCTTACAGGCGGTTTGCAATGATTCATAGAGGTCGTGAATAATTACTTAAAAGTAGCCAAATAAGCGATCGCTATAGAACAAACGCCCATCTGCACCCATTACTATAACTAAGCAGTTAAGAGCTACTTTAACGTTTATGAATTTTGCTACCTTCGATCAAGCTAATTGCTTATTTGTGCCAATATAGTAGCTACTAAAAAAAAGACAAGATTTAGTTTCCTGGGTGTAAATAGCCAATTTATTAGTAAATTCTAACAATCTTATCTGTAATTTTACACAGGTAAATGAGCGCAAAACAGATATGATGTTAGTTGACTGCTGACCATAACAATATTTGAGTTCTGTTCCATGCTTTTGCACTAACTCACGGTAGAAATCCTATGCAATCTGAAATGTAGTTTATCTTCTCTCTAGCGATATATTTTGTCTTAAACTTAGTGATATTTTTCCCATTCATAATATTTATTCATCTGTTTTGAGATTATACAAATTGTTTTTGCCAATTACTTTGCCAGAAATTGTACAGTAATTTTTTCATAAATAAGAAACAAATTACTGTCAATATACTATGGGCTTGCAAACATTTATTATTTGGTAAGTAGATTCATAAAAACAATTGTATATTTCAATCTTTTTCCATTATGTGCTCATTATAGCTATTGTTTATGTACTTTAAATAATCTTCATTTAGAGACTAAATAAGCTCACTTTCATTCTTTATAAAAAAATTACAAAGAAAAAGATATTATCTGAGCTTTTGCTTAATGATATTGAAACATAATAAGATGAAAAACTAAAAAAATTGTTAAAAAAACATTTTAATATCTAAGTACCTTACCTAGATTTTATTAAAAAGAACCTTGCAGATAATTTTTTGATATTTTGTATTATTCTATACTAGTATTTATTTACACAAAATAACATGAAAAATATCAAAATACAGATACTTCATAAAATTGAGGTAAAGTTAGCTTCTAATGATAGGTCACATAGTGATGTTGACATATGCAGAATATTGAACCTTCCCCACGGCAGACGGGGAAGGGTTCTTTTGTTATAAGTAATTTAGCTGACATGACTACTGCAAATACACCCAGCCAAATAGTGATACCAATTCACAAAAATCCTGATACATATAGATTTCTCATAGGGGCATGACAATGCCAATAGGTGTCAACTTAATGTGAAACCCTTATCAAGACGTATTTTGAATAAAAATAGATTACTACAATCTGGTATTAGTGGGATAGGTTTTTGGAAGTCCCTAACTACCTTCACGTTCCTGGTAGATGACGTAACCGCTCATCCAAATAGACTACGGTCTGCTAAAGCCTTTAACAGTGGGCCATGTGAGGTAAATTCTATAGTACTGACGGAAGCAACAGGGCATCCCAAACAAAAACGAAAGCGTCCGACATCAATTCCCAATAAACTACACAAAATAATTCTGATGGTTGCCTTGTGTGAAACAACTAAAACATTGCCATTAGTGTAATTTTGCTTGATTTCTTCAATTACCTGCAAGGCACGAGAAGCTGATTGTAACAGCCATTTCTCCACCAGTTGGAGCATTCCAAGCCGGATCTGCTGACCAGCGAATATAATCATTATGATATTCACGGCTAATTACTTCTGGGTTGTTCCTTCCCATACCATAGTTGATTTCCTTCAAACCATCTCTGAGCTGTGGTTCTATCCCTATAGATTCACATAAGGGTTTTGCCGTTAATACAGTTCGCTGCATTGGACTACAAAATATTGCTGTCCAATCCATAGAATTATATGGGTCAGCAAAAGCCTTTGCCATCTCCAAGCCTTGTGGGGTAAGCTCTGAGTCAATGGAACCACAAAATGAATTATTGTGGCTGCATTCTGTTTGTCCGTGACGGAGGAAATAAAGAGTTACGCTTACGGTATATTCTCATGGATTTTCAATTTAAGAGCGTTAACAATCAGATGTAGCTTAAGATAGTTAATGCCTGTGGTATATTACTACGATTTTCTGATATTTTGAATATTTTCAGGGCAAATTTGCGGAATTTAGGGTCGTCGTAGATATCGCTATTAAGCGATCACTTATCTAGCCCATTTTAATAAGCAAAAAATAAAGGTGGGTAATAACCCACCTAATCTCTTATTCATCCTCCAAACTCAAAATTTAGAAGTTACTTGTGACTACCTAACCACTTAGCGGCCGCAATTCCGATAATGCCTGCTACTACAGGATTACTGAGAAACTTGATAATCCCTGGTTGCTCCGCCAAGACTTGGTGGAAAATATCGGGGTGGTTATGATAGGTGAAAGACGCTAATTTGCTAACATCATCAGCACTCATGTGGTTGGGATGGTGTGTAGAAAGTCCCAACTGTTGCTCCAGATGCTTCTCGTCTAGTTTTCTTTCCTTCAAGTGTTTGAAAAAGGCTCTTGCTACATCATCACGTTCATTGGGTTTAATTTGTGCGATCGCCTGTTGTAATTCTGGCTCCATTTGGCTGGTTGGAATCTTATCTGGATGTAAAGATCGACCAAATAATTGCCGACGTTGATCTTTTGTTGTCCGTTGGGCAAAGTCATCAAAATTTTGATATTCCGCCGTTGATTCGGCTGTAGTATCATCCAGGGATTCAACATCACCTTTAGCCAAATCTTTCATGATTTGACGCTTGTAATCTTCACTGGTTGCCACTGTACTTATCTCCTTTTTTCGCCAATTCTTTGGATAACTGGTATTTGCAAACCATAATTCCAAATCAAAATCACTCAAAATCTTTTCAAGTTTTCATTGCAAATATAGCAATTAGGTATACTTAACTTGATTAGTCTGAGTGTCATATTCAGTAGTCAGAATTAATTGCTTATCAGGTGCGTAAATCAAAACCTTTAAGTCTTGTTTGGGGAAGTTTTTATGGAAACCTTGAACTAAAGATTTTGCTAATGGTCGCACTTCGGTAGGACGAACTTTAGAGGAAATCACGACACCTAGTTTGTTGTTATCGCGAACATAAGCGTCCTGAATTAATCCTTGAGATGTTTGCACAACCCAGTTGCCAAAGCTTTGTCCGTTTGAGGTATTGCCTCGCTCTAACTCTGCATAAGTTACGTCTCGCCCAATTGCTGAGGGGGTAGTTGGACGGTCAAGTTGTGACACAGCACCACCACCACAGGCGGTAGTTATTATCATTACTGCGATTAAAACGAAAGTCGCCAGTATTTTGCGACTTTGCTGAAACAGAATCATTCTTTTACCTCCTGAAAAAAGACTTTAAATAAAAAATACAATAGGTTGGATATTCAAACTAACGCTTGCATTTATAAACTTGGAACTTATAGTTATTGCTGTAATTTATAATAATTTTATTCTGGAATGCAGAGACGTAATTTTTTACGTCTCTACAGAAGTTCTGATAATCAAGCTAGTCCTTTAACTTTCCATGCTTGCTAATAGGAGAAAAAAGGGTGTAGCATTTGATTGTGAATACTTCATGCTTTTTTGCAAAAATGGAATCCATCCCATTTGTATCCCTAGACTTTCTGCAAAAAATGAACTATTAATCAATGTTTTTCTTCACATTATCTTTTACGTCTTCCATACCATGACGGACTTCGCTTTCAGCTTGCTTTGCTTTGCCTTCAGCTTTATCTTTTGGATCTCCAGTTATTTCTGCTGCTGCTTCTTGCGCTTTACCTTCAATATTTTTAGCAGTTGCTTTAGCCCGTTCTTCTAAGCTCATTTGGTACTCCTTCTTTCTTTTATGAAAGGTTTGTTTCAAAGCTTTAAACTAACTTTGAAACTCTTTGTTATTACCTTTACACACTAGCTTAAAGTTTTTACTCAAGCCTTCCACCACAAGACATATTCAAGAATTTGAAATTTGTAATGGGCTACGCTAACGTAATTCGTAATTCAGAAAGGTAATTGTGGTAAGCGTTCTGGCTGTTGGTTGAATATAAAATCAAATAAGCATAGCTTAGTTATCTATGCTAAAAGACATAGAAAAAGTGCAAATAAATATTGAATATTTACTTTTTTTAGCTAAAAAAACCCAGTTTCATATAGGAACTGGGTTAATAAAGTTATGAGGATATTTTTTTGTTTAATCTAGAAAACCCATCAGGCTTTCAGAGTTGTCAATCTCATTTGATGCTATTGGACGATTACCGAAGGTGGAATAGCTTTCATCAATTACCAATAAACTTGAGCCAATTGGACGAATCCCAGAGAGATTCATACTTTCAACAACTTGGAATGTATTAGCACCAATTGGACGAATGCCCATTGAGTTATAGGTTTCAACTACTTCTAAGCTACTGGTGCTAACGGGACGTACCCCAGCAATTGACAGGTGTTCAGCAACTTCTAAGTCGCTAGCGCCTATAGGACGAATTCCAGAAATGGCGAGTGTTCCAGAAGCTCCCACTGGCAGTTCATTAACTTCATCGACTTTATCAGCATTCAAGCTCTGGTCTTGTTGATTTCCAACTTCCTCTGTAGACTTGGCATACTTTTGCCGAGAACTGGTTGCTTTGCCAGTGTTGCTAATAGTCATAAATGAAAACCTCTGGTTTGTTAATTGAATTTTACAATAATTAAGGAAAGATGAAATTTTTTCCCATATACTTTAGAGTTTAACCTTAAACAACCTCATATAGATATAAGAATCTTTAAAACTGATACATAAGTAAATTTAAATAAATAATTTTTGTAAATAATTATTACTATTTATTTGCTCTAATAACCCAGCTACAATGAATACAGGGCGGAATCGTCACCATGAGATAGGGTATTTTCAGCAAAATTGTATGGCAGAATTTTGTCTTCAAGCTCCCTTTAGTCCTACAGGCGATCAACCACAAGCGATCGCACAACTCACTGCTAGTATCCAAACGGGTAATCGTTACCAAACTTTACTAGGAGCGACTGGAACTGGTAAGACATTTTCGGTAGCAGCAGTTATTGAGAAAATTGGCAAGCCTACCTTAGTTCTGGCGCATAACAAAACTCTTGCTGCCCAGCTTTGTAACGAATTGCGAGATTTCTTTCCCAACAACGCAGTTGAGTATTTTGTCAGCTACTACGATTATTATCAGCCAGAAGCGTATATTCCCGTTACCGATACTTATATTGAAAAAACGGCAGCGATTAATGATGAAATAGATATGCTGCGACATTCAGCGACGCGATCGCTTTTTGAACGCCGTGATGTCATTGTCGTTGCTTCCATCAGTTGCATCTATGGTTTAGGAATGCCAGCAGAATATCTGAAAGCTGCCATCCCCCTTCAGATAGGTATGGAAGTAAATCAACGCCAAATTTTACGGGATTTGGCAAATGTCCAATATAGCCGCAACGATATAGAAATGGGTCGCGGAAAGTTTCGCGTCCGAGGCGATGTCTTAGAAATTGGTCCAGCTTATGAAGACCGAATAATTCGTGTCGAATTCTTTGGTGATGAAATTGACGCAATTCGCTACATTGATCCAGTGACAGGTGAAATTCTCAAGAGTTTGGAAGCAGTAAATGTTTACCCGGCGCGTCACTTTGTCACCCCAGAAGAACGGTTAGAAGTAGCTTGTAATGACATTGCAGCAGAATTAAAACAGCAAAAACTAGACTTAGAACAAGCTGGGAAACTATTAGAAGCGCAACGCATAGATCAACGTACACGCTATGACCTAGAAATGCTGCGCGAGGTAGGTTACTGCAACGGCGTTGAGAACTATTCCCGTCATTTAGCAGGAAGACAAGCAGGAGAAGCGCCAGAATGTTTAATTGATTATTTTCCCAAAGATTGGCTACTAGTTATAGATGAATCTCACGTTACAGTGCCCCAAATTCGAGGGATGTACAACGGCGATCAAGCGAGAAAAAAAGTTTTAATTGAACATGGATTTCGGCTTCCTAGTGCTGCTGATAACCGTCCTTTGAAAGCAGAAGAATTTTGGCAAAAAGTGAATCAGTGTATTTTTGTTTCAGCAACTCCGGGAAATTGGGAATTAGAAGTTTCTGAAGATCATGTAGTTGAACAAGTAATTCGACCAACTGGGGTGGTTGATCCAGAAATTTCTGTACGTCCCACAGAAGGACAAATTGATGATTTGTTGGGAGAAATTAAAGATAGAGCCGATCGCCATGAACGAGTGTTAATTACCACATTAACTAAACGGATGGCGGAAGATTTAACCGAATATTTGCAAGACCACGGTATAAGGGTACGGTATTTACATTCCGAGATTACTTCTATTGAGCGCATTGAAATTTTACAGAACTTGCGCGAGGGGAAATTTGATGTATTGGTTGGTGTGAACTTGCTGCGGGAAGGCTTGGATTTACCTGAAGTTTCCTTAGTAGCAATTATGGATGCAGATAAAGAAGGTTTCTTGAGAACTGAGCGTTCCTTAATTCAAACTATTGGTAGAGCCGCGCGTCATATCCAGGGACAAGCGATTTTGTATGCCGATAATATGACAGGTAGCATGATTAAAGCTATTGATGAAACAGATAGACGTCGTGGTATTCAAACAGCACATAATCGACTGCATGGGATTACACCACAACCAATTGTAAAAAAATCAAGTAATGCGATTTTGGCTTTTTTAGATGTATCTCGGCGGTTAAATGCAACTGATTTGAAAGTTGTAGATGAACATATAGATGAACTGCCATTAGAACAGATTCCAGGGTTAATTACTCTGTTAGAAGGACAGATGAAAGAGGCGGCGAAGAAACTGGAATTTGAAGAGGCGGCAAAATTGCGCGATCGCATTAAACATCTGCGGGATAAAATGCTAGGAAATTAACTTGAATCTTACGCTCACGAATTAGCAATTACCCGCACAGAAAGGTTATTAGGTCAACGTTTGGGTGACAAAGCGCTCAACTTGCCGTCAAGAAGCGATAATAGATAAGATGCCATTTACGTTTTAAAAGTGTGGTAGCCATGACTGAGTTACTTGAGCGTGCGATCGCACAATTGAAAACTTTACCTATTGCCGAACAAGATGCGATCGCTACTCGTCTTCTTGCCGAGATAGAGGATGAGCAAAGATGGAAGGCTCAGTTTGAATCTACAACAGATCGGCTCGTGTTAGTTTAGACTACCGCGTTCTTGGGTTGTTGCAGGATGATCACATTTATTGGTTCTGGATTGGCGCACATACAGAGTATGACGAGTTGCTTCAGAGGTTGTAGCGCCAGCAGCCTAACCGTTAGCTTCTCCATGCATATAGGCGTAGCCCGTCGTAGACATCGCCAGAAAGCATCTGCGGGATAAAATGTTAGGACGTTAACGTGAATCTTATGCTCACCAATATTCGCCTAATTAGTGTTCACGAATATCACAAAATGGCGGAAACGGGGATTTTTCATCCTGAAGAACGCTTAGAATTAATCGCGGGACAAATCATCAGAATGTCAGCAAAAGGTACTGCTCACGAATCAGCAATTACCCGCACAGAAAGGTTATTACGTCAACGTTTGGGTGACAAGGTTTTATTAAGAATCCAGTCACCAGTGCAACTTGACGATTACTCGGAACCGGAGCCAGATATTTCAGTGGTGAAGCTGAATCCATTAGATTATGAGGATCACCATCCCAATGCTTCCGAAGTGTTTTTACTGATTGAAATAGCTGATTCCAGTCTCAAATATGATCGAGAAGTAAAAGCGATGGCTTCGCCAACGCCAAGGGCGAACGCTTACGCTAAGTCAGGTATTATTGAGTACTGGATTTTAGATGTCAATGGACGCAAGTTGTATATGTATCGTCTCCCCAGTCCAGACGGATATCACAGTGAAAGCATACTTGCAGAGGATGTGACAATTTCACCTTTAGCTTTTGGTGATTGTGCGCTCGCTATTCGGGAATTATTGCGAAAAATCTGAGAGGCGAGCCTCACTTCGGCTCCCAACTCTTGGAGATGCTGCGCCCAAAGCGTAGCTATGCCGCAGGCTTTACGGCTACGCTCAGGACAAGCTCAGTACAAGCCAGGCAAAGACGCTCAGTCACCCCCTGCCTTCTTCATCGCACCTCTTTAAGAGTATCAATTTGCTTGGTAAACAACTCAGTGAACAAACTAAGCACAGTCCGTTCTTCACGTACTTTTATATTGGCACTGATGGACATACCCGATTGCAAGGTGACGGGTTTACCTCTAATCACTAAGGATTGTTTATTCAATGAAATTTTTGCCGGAAATCTATAAAACTGATGTGTTTGGTCTGGCGGTAATGCGTCTGACCCTATCCCAGCCACTTCGCCTTTGATATCGCCAAATTCGCTATAAGGAAAGGAATCAATTCTAACATCTACCTTCATGCCTTTTCGGACAAAACCAATATCTTTATTAGTGATGAAAACTTCGGCTATATAGTTTTCATTTGGGACTATTTGCAGCAGTTTTGTAGTTGGATTCGCAACAAAGCCAGGGTTTTTTGCTTGCAAATCGAAAACTGTTCCAGCTACAGGCGCACGAAGTTCTTGATATTTAAGGTTTAACTGTGCTTGAGAGATTTTACTATTAACATCTGCCAAACGTTGTTCATTTTCTAAGAGAACCTTTGTGAATTGACTATCGATTTCGGCAATGCGTGTTTTGTTATTAGATATATTGTCTAAAATGTTTTTATCAGAAACAGCGACTGTATTACTTAGCTCTTGCCGTCCTTTTTGAATATCAAACTGGAGGCGTTTCTGTTCTTCGCCTAGTTGTGCTACTTCCGCCGCGAGGGTTTGTACTTGTTGTTGTTGATTTAAATATTGAAGCTGGGAAATACCGCCTTCTTCTGCTAATATTTTGAGTTTATCTAAAATCTGCTGTTGGATTGCTAAACCTGATTTAGTATCTTCTAATTTGACTTGGTTCTGAGAAAGTTGTTTCTTAGTTTTTTCTACCTCTAATTCCGCCGCCGCAGAGCGGGAATCTAATTCTCTTTTGGCAACTTGTAGACGCTGCTGTTCATCAATTCCTAATCTAGAATCTTGACCAGAATTTTTTAATTGAGTCCGCAATAAGTCATTTTCTGATACTAATGCTGCGCGACTTTTCAGTAGAAAAGCAGCTTCTGGCGGCAAATTACCGCGCATAAATAATAGTTCTGATTCTGTGGCGCTACTCGCTCCCATCAATCGACGATAAATCTGGTTTTCTTTAATTAATGCAACGCGAATCTGGTTCAAAGAATTTAATTCGGCAGCAGAGGCTATAGAATCAAACGTCAGCAGCAAATCTCCTGCCTTTACTTCTTCTCCATCTTTAACATTAACTGTTTTCACCACTCCACTAACAGGAGCTTGAACTTCTTTGATTGTTCCCTGCGGCTTTAGTTGCCCTGTTGCTGGCACTACTTGCTCAATTTTGGCAATATAAGCCCAAGCAATTCCAAAGCAGGCTAGCGCCATTAGGGTAACCATGATTGTACGCGACCAAATTGGAGATTGGCGCAAGACAATAGATTGCTCAAATTCTTTAGAACTTGAGTTGATTAAAGACTGTTGAGCAGCTTTCTGTTGTTTTGTAAGTATCTGTGAATCTTGCTTGACTCCATTTTTGTGATTGCCGTTTTTCTGATTGGTGTTGAGGTGATTCCCATTAAGTTGAGTCATAACGATTTTAAGTTTTGGATTTTGGATTTTGGATTTTTTGTAAAGTAGGCACTGTTTACCGATGGGAAAACCTTGATTTTGATGTTTGTGATAGTACCCACCCTACAGTCATTGCTACATCTATGGAATGTTGATCAAACTGAAAATCCTTTGATTAAGAGGCAGGGAGAAAGAATGTTTCCCCTTTTCTCCTCGCCCCCCTGTTTATTCACGCCATGCCTTCAGCAATCCCTAATTACAAGTTTACATCTTGTTGCTGATACAGGTAGAAATAGTGACCTTTAGCAGCCATTAATTCTTGATGGCTACCTTTTTCTATAACTCTGCTATTATCCATCACAACAATCATGTCTGCGTTACTTACGGTGTTGAGTCGATGGGTAATAAAAAATACTGTATCACCCTTGAATGCTTTGGCTAAATTAAGACATATTTGCCGCTCTGTGGGATAATCTAATGCGCTGGTTGCTTCATCTAAAACTAATAATTTTGGTCGTTGTAAAACAGAGCGAGCGATCGCAATTCTTTGTCTTTGTCCACCTGAAAGTGCAGAACCTCGTTCTCCTACCCGTGTATTGTAACCGTTGGGTAAGTTCATAATAAATTCGTGGGCGCACGCAACCTGAGCCGCTTCGATAATTTCTTCGGTTGTCGCATCAGGATTGGTTAAAGCAATATTTTCCTGAACGCTGCCGTCAAACAACAATGTTTCTTGGGGAACTACGCCAATTTGTCGTCGCAGTGAATAGAGTTCTACTTTGGCAATATCATAACCATCAATCAAAATTCTGCCGGACTCGGTTTCGTAAAGTCTGAGCAGTAATTTCATCATCGTACTTTTACCAGAGCCACTTTGGCCGACAATGCCAATAAATTTCCCTGGCTCAAATTCGAGGTTGACATTAGAAAGTTGCAGAGGGCCACTTGTGCCAAAGCGGAAGGAAACATTTTCGTATTTTACTGCTCCCTTGATGGCAGGTAAGGGTATATTGTAACGGTCTGTTTCTCCTTCTTGTGGGGTATCGACAATATCGCTTAAACGTTCTATTGACAGGGCTGTTTCTTGGAAGCTTTGCCAGAGTTGAGCTAAACGCAATATTGGGCTGGTGACGTAACCCGATATAATTCTAAAGGCAATTAATTCGCCTAAAGTTAATTCTCCTTGCAGTACTAAATAAGCTCCTACCCACAAAACCAGTAAGCTGCTGAGTTTGTTGAGAAAGTTACTGGTGGAGTTAGCGAGGGTGGAAGTCACAACGGTTTTAAAACCGGCGGCGACAAACCGAGCATAACGCTCTTGCCAAGAAAAGCGCGATCGCAATTCGATATTTTGCGCTTTTACTGTTTGAATCCCTGACATTACCTCAACTAAATAAGATTGAGTTTCGGCGTTGCGTTCGGCTTTGCCACGTAACTGCCTGCTAATGGTGGGAGAAGCAACTAAGGTGATCAGGATAAACACTGGAATTGTGCTTAAGCCTACTAAGGTGAGTTGCCAACTATAAATCAGCATCACACCGATATAAACCAACGAGAATAGAGCGTCTAACCCGACTGTCAAGGCAGTACCGGTCAAGAATTGGCGGATATTTTCTAATTCATTGATGCGAGTGGAAAGTTCGCCCACCGGTCGGCGTTCAAAATAGCGCAGTGGTAAACGTAATAAGTGGTCAATAATTTGCGACCCTAAACCCATATCGATCCGGTTAGTGGTATCGACAAATAAGTAGGTTCTTAAGGTAGTCAGCACTGCTTCAAATAGCCCGACTACTAATAGCAAAATTCCCAAAATATGTAGTGTGCCAATACTATTTTGAGTGATAACTTTGTCGATAATTAACTGAACCACCAGAGGATTTGCCAACGCTGCCAACTGCACGAAAAAGGAAGCGATAAAGACCTCTATCAAAACTCGACGGTGGCGTGATAAATAAGGTATAAACCACCGTAAACTAAAACGCTCTTGGGGCGTTTCTTTGGTAGCACTCAGCAGTAATACTCTAATTTTGGGCGGAAAGTCGGTTGGATCAACATCTAATTGTTCAACCAATTGAGCAGGTTTGCAGCGTACAATTCCTTGGGATGGCACACCCACAACCATAGTATTTGCATCTGCTGCATATAAAACAGCAAAATTATTACCATAGCGAATCAGCGCTGGCGTAGGAATGCGCGTCAATGAGGCGACTGGTAGCTCTATCAACTGCGCTTTAAGTCCGATTAACTCTGCCAGGTAAGCATTAACTTGAAACGATATAGTGCCCTGACGTTTAACTTGCTCAGTTAAGATGCGGCGAACCACTTCTCGACGAAACGGCATTTCTAGGTGCTTCGCGATCATTTGGAAGCACGCGAAGGTTGTATTTAATTCTCCCTTACCACTAAAAAACGGATATTTCTCTTTTGACGAAGTGTTTGAGGTCTGGGGGGCTGGTTGTGGAACTATTTCGTCTGATGCGTAAGGAATATCTAATTCCTCTGTGCTATCTGATCTGGTGTCCCTGACTACAATTTCTATCTGATGACTATCTTCCAATATCAAATTTGACGGATGTATACCAAGCAACCGTGCGGGGTTTTGACTTATAACCTGGATATTGTTTCTGTCATCGTCCAATTCTAAGCGATCGCCAGGTAAGAAATTCGTTATTGTACCTCCGCCACTCACAAACCAGACGGTTTCACTATCGAGTTGGCTGAATGGAGTTGTCCCTGGAGGGAGGTAATGGATTTTCGACTGTGGTAAGGCGTTTTCTGCCAATTCTTTGAAATTTAAAGTAGCAATCGGTTGCTGTTTCCAATATGAGCTGAGAATCTCGAAAACTTCCACCAAAGAGCTGCGATTCTTGCGAGCATTGGCGAAAGCTGGATATAAAGCCAGAAAGCTAAAATATGCCGATGAATTCAAGGTTAAACATACTACTTCGGTAGAGGCGATCGCTGTTTCACAGGCGACATCGCGCAACAAACCAATTTCGCCGATAATTTCCCCCGGTTGCAGTAATTTTAGGGTGATTGGCATTTGCGTCTGGGGGTCATATCCCAACAAGCGCACTTGTCCTTCATAAAGGATGGTGATGTGGTCTGGGAGACTTTCTTTCCCGATGATTTTCTGGCCTATGCGATAGCGCCAAGCTTGCAGCTGTTCTGATAGATTAGCGATCGCTGCATCTGGTAAATCATTGAACCCTTCTAGGGTAGTGATAAATTCGAGGAAAGTGTTCTTAATATAAGTCATATGAAACAAGTCAAAAGTAAAAGTGAGAAATAAAGTTGCGAGTTAGAGAGTATCTCTTTTACTAACAGTGGTAGTTTTTAGTATTATGCCGACAGTGTCAAGATTTCCGTGACATTCAGTGTAGTTAAATACGTAAAAATACAGAGAGTAGATGAGTCTAATTGCAGACATATATTCATCTCACAGGTGATAAATGTTATGCGTTGTTCAAAACAATAAAGAAAGAGTAAATAGCTCGACGACAAGTTATCACTTAGTTTATCTTACATAATTTATACAAATTTGAAAGAAATATTTAAGATTGCAAGTATGTAAGATGGATACTCATCGTCAAATCAAGGCAAAGAAACGCGGTTGTTAAACTTAGCGTTGCATATTTTAATTTATGATAATCAACATGAAACTATCATAAATGCTTTCCTAAGTAAATACCCTAATTAAGAATTATGTAATAAAAAAAACTTTAAATTTCTGAACTATTTTTTACAAATGTATTATAGGGATTGACAGGATCACCGATGGCAAAGACGGTAAGCTCTTCTTGGTAAACATTAATATGCCGTTTGCTAGCTTAATTTAATAAAAATTCACTAGAAAAATTAATCTTAAGATTTTTGTCACCGTAGAGGAATTAAATATTAAATTTATAAAGTAAATGCAATAATTGCCTTCAGTAAATTTACTAGTTTAATTAATATGGAGTCAATCTAATCGCTATGTATTATAGGACTACTATTTGATTTTTGAACGAAATTAGGTATTGTAGAGTGTGTTAGAACGGAGTTCGTAACGCACTATTATCAAGGGTTTGATGCGTTACGCTGTCGCTAACACATCCTACGTGTATTTTCAGAAATCAAACTGGATTGCTATAGAACTTAAAACTTACGTAAAAAGGCAGTGAAAGCCTTGATTTCCCGTAGGGGCAATTCATGTAGACGCATACTCCTAGGTCGAAGCAAGCTACGCAAAGCGTCTGTCTGCGGGAAGCTTACGCCCAGTGTGTCGCAGGGAAGGTAAAAAAGCGGCTACTCTACGAGAACGGCAAAGGCTAACCCGCAGGGTATTGCTTTAACATTATTGTACTTGATATGATCGTAAGTCATATACCAAAAGAACCTTATCCTGCAACAGGGATGGGGTTCTTTTTTTTAGCTAAGTAATTACCTAAGTTTAATATAGGACTCCGATTTGATTTTTGAAAACATACTGAGACTGAAAAGCCAGTTTTATCAGGGTTTTATCTGAAATCTTGTTCAAAATATAAGTACACCCCAAAAAGGCTCTTCTCCACTCCGTGTTTATAGCGTTTCGCTCACCACGCAAATAATTATCAAAAATCAAAGCAGACTGCTATGTTATGCGGCATTGACACTTAAATTTACCTGCACAATCACATCGTTGTAATCTTTGTCACCACCATTTGCTAAATCTTCAAAACCAAAGGTGTTATTCCCCAACAGCCGAATGTGATCTACCTTATCTGAGTTAGCACCCAAAAATGCAAAGTAAACCTTGGGATCATTATTGACATTGCTATCAAGAATGGCATCGGGTCTACCATCCACAATCATAAATGGTGCAAACACAGAATCAGCCCCGAAAGTACCAGTGTAAGTTGCACTACCTTGGTTATTTACCGTCAAGTCAATGCCTGTAACACGCCCCCGAATTGCTGCTTCAGTATAACCTGCCTGTCCAACGAGAATGTCTGCTGTGCCATCATTATTGGTGTCAATGCCACCATTCTGATCAGTTACTTTATAGAAGCCCACAAAGTTATTGAATGAAGCTTCTCTATTAACCTTAAAGTCAGCCTTTGCCGATTGTGCCACACCCTGTAAATTAATCAGTTCCCCTTCTTCCTGTCCTTGGAAACTTGCACCCAAAGGTAACTGTTGATTTGTGGCTTGAATTTTCACTTTGAAATTCTGACCTTTCCAAGCTAGAGAAAAACTACCATCGCTCAAGCTGTCGATTTGAAGATTTGTTGGATCAGAAAACAGGATGTCTGTTATGGAAGCTTGTCTTGCCAAAATACTATCAGTAGTGCTGTTGCGTACTAAGTAAAATCTGATCTGCTCACCAGAAGTAAATTGTACCAAACTGGTTAAGTTGCCATTAAAGCCATTAGGAATATTGCCGAGAGAGGAAAAAATCACCTTGGCTCGTTGCACGGCGGCTTCGGCGTAACCAGTAGCACCAGGGGCAATATCACCAATATTTCCTTGTTGATTGTCTACGGTAAATACTCCCACTTCATACTGATTAGAACTGCGACCTGTCAGCTCTACTGAGAGTCTTGCTTTATTGCCATTACCTTTGACGGTGAAGACATCACTATCAGCACTCTTTGATAGTGGAATATCATTATCAGTGATGCCAACGTTGACAGAGGCGATCGCAATCCCATCATAATTAGCATCGCTACTTGTAGCTGTATGCCCAATAGCCTCACTGCCCTCGCCTTCTATTACCTCATCATCTACTGCTGTTAGCGTCACATTTTGCGCTACATTCCAATTCAGTGTAGTGAAGGTGAGAGCCTGAGTACTAGTTTTGATTTGCTTGCTGTTGCTGATACCAATGGTAACATCAGCATTTGGCTGGCTACTGAGTACCAGTGAATAGCTATCATCTGTACCGCCTTCGGTAACATTGGTGCTATCCCCAGTCTCGGTAATGGTAACTACAGAATCGGGATTAGAATCATCATCGTTGATAGTTCCTTTAGCTGTACCACTATTAGGATTAACAATTGCCTCATTTGTGGGATTGCTCAAACTGACAGTGAAAGTTTCATTCTCCTCGAATAGAAAATCTGGAGTTGTTTCAACTATGAAGCTTTTCTGGGTTTCTCCTGCTTGAAAGGTGATAGTCTCAGTTTGGGCTGTAAAGTCAGTGCTACTGGCAGTATCTTCTGCGGTTAAAGATGTAGATACAGTTACGCTTTGTTCAGCTTGGGTATCTTCTGCACGGTTAATAGTGAAGGTAATAGCATTTCCTTCTGTTGCTGAAGCATTAGTAATTGAGAAAGTTGCAACTATATAGTCGAAATCGTCTGGTGTCAGAGTATTAGCTTGGATATTTCTTAAAATGCCGAACTCTTTTAACTCACCATTGATATTAACTTTTATGGATGTATCTAGTCCTACCTGCTCTAATTTGATATCTGAGAATTTCTGAACTTCGGGAATTCCAGGAATTAGAACTTTATCTTCACCCTTGGTAAAATCTAATACTTCAATAGACACATCAGGAACTGCTGCACTAGCGATATAAAAGCGGTCTTTTTCAGTACCTCCTATGAGTTGGCTACCGTTTGTACCACCAAGGAGTGAATCATCGCCAGATCCACCGAATAAGCGATCGCTAGCTAATCCCCCAATCAGAAAATCATCACCTTCATTACCCTCAAGTCTGTTATTACCTATTCCATTGGAGACATCAAGAAAATCATTACCGATTCCACCGAGTAGTGTATTGTAGCCGCTTCCATCTAAAACTGTGAGTTCATCGTTTCCTAAACCGCCGTCGAGTTTGTTGTTACTACCTTCAACTACAACAAGCTCGTCGTCGTCTTCTTCTCCTTCAAGGGTGTTAAAGCCAGAACTACCTAGAGCCAATAAGCTATCTACTCCAACACCGCCCCTTAAAGTATCGTTATTACCGCCAACAAGGAGATCGTTTCCAGAGCCACCATCAAGCAAATTATTCCCTTGACCATTGGATGCAGCATCTAGAGTATCATCGCCCTCAAAACCAAAAACTTGGTCGTTTTGACTGGCGTATAACTCATCCTGACTCGAAGTACCATTAATAATCATGACTCTATTTTCACCCTGGTATAAAACTGCGATTTTATTTTTGAAAACATCCTGAGATTCGAAAGTTCGTTATATCACAGTTCATCTGAAATTTTGCTTAATAATCAGACTGGATTCCTTTATAGCTAACTTGTTTCAGTAGTTTTTATTCAATGTTTAAGAAAGGTTATAAGCAAGTTAAAATTTGGGACAAAAAGTAAAAGGCTCTTTACTAGCAAATAGATCCCCAACTTCTTCAAGAAGTCGGGGATCTGATCCTTGCATTAGCAAAATCACTACAGCTTAATTAATGAATGTTGAATCTAAGCTGTAATCATCTTTCAGCTAAATGACACTACCAGAAAAAACGAAATCATTTATTGTGAGGCTAGTTGATGCAATTCCCACCAATGAAGCCAACTCTATATTTCCAGTTTTCACGAGAGTGTCGCTACCCTGTTGTAATACCGTTAAATTACTGACGCGAATGCCTCCCAGCCCGATTTTATCAATGCCGATCGCAAAATCAGTCACAATGTTGTTGCTAGTTGGCACATTGGCGTTAGCAATCCAGAATTGGTCAGCACCAGTACCACCACTGAGGCTATTACCGCCCTGTTGACCAGCAAATAGCACATCATCACCATCGCCACCAAACAGAGAGTCATTCACACTAGAGAAGAGTTTGTCATCTCCAGAACCACCGTAGAGACGGTTATTACTACCGCTACTGCGAAGGGTATCATTACTTGAACCACCAAATAATAATTGACGAGAACCTTCAATTACTGTGAGACTATCATCACCTTCTGCCCCAAGTAAATTATTACTACCACTAGCTTCCACTACGGTAACAGCATCATTACCATTGCCACCATCAGCAGTAGTATTTTGAGCCGGGCCATTTTGACCAATAAATATCTGATCGTTACCCTCTTCTGTGGATACTGAAGAGTTACTGCCGACTAGAACTGTGTCTTCACCGTTTCCAGTCTGGATTGTATTTCCTTTTGTACTCTCTACAAAGTCTGCTCCGTCACCTGTGAATAAAGTTTGATTTGGCTGAACAGTAATATCATCGCTGCTGGTGGAACCAGAATTAATTTCTTCAGCTTGAGGTTTACCTAAACCAGGAGCAAGATTAAGGGGATTCTCCAGCTTCAACAGAATAATTTCATTGTTGTCTATAACTGGATTTTGAGGATCATTTCCAGGACGACCTGTAGAGAAGGGATAATTGTTGTCATTAGCTACCAAAATGGTGTTTTTGTCAACAACTAAAACATTTTCAATGGTTACAAATGGGAAGTCAAAGGTGGTTTTGCCATCTCCATTCAAGTCATTGGGGTCTTGGATATTTAACAAGTCTCCAACTTCTTCTTTAGCTACATAGCCATTAGAATCTGTTTTAGACAAGTCTATTTTGTAAATCCTCTTAAATTCAGCCGCAGCCCCTTGACCACCATCCCGCTCAATGACTAAGTATTCATTGTCATTAATTACTGCTAAATCGCCGATCGCATAAGCAGGATTTTCCAGCTTGTAGTAAAGTTTTTTATCAGTGTAATCACGGGTAGCGATATCAAATTCATTAATCCGCAAAGCACCAGCAGGATCACCCTGAACCGTACCCTCTAGCAGCATATAGAGTTTGGTTTTGCTGGCGTTGATTGCTCCGCCTTCAAAACCTTTGGAACCACCCAAGTTAGCAAAAGCATCTCCTGAGAGAACATCGGGGTTTTGTGGCGATCGCACTAAGTTATTCTGAGGATCACTCAAGAAATCTCGGACTTTATCCCCTGTATCTGGGAAGTCTGTGAAGAGTGCATCTACCCCTAATTGAAAGAACTGCTGAAATTCTAGTTCTGGATTACCTTGGTAATCTGCTGCTAAGTACTGGTCTTCGTCCCGAAAGGTGTAGGGATGAACCTGTAAACCTGCACTATGAGCATCTTGAATTAAAGTCGTGGGAGGTAACGTTGTCTTATCAGCATCATTTACTGCTCCATCCCCATTGACATCATCTGCCAATCCATCACCATTAGCATCAGTACCTTTGACACTAACAATCATCCGTTTCCAAGGGCCAATGCCATCAGCATAGGTGGCAATTTCAGCCAAGCCTTGTGGAGTCCGTAAATCACCATAAGTACGAGGATCATTACTGACTTCCAAATCATAAGGCTGGGTTTCTATGAGCGTACCATTTAGCTCAATGCCAGATGCATCTAGAAGTTGGACGAGTGGAATATCCACTCCTGCTTCTGGCATAATGCGATCGTGTAGATCCTTGAGATTACCTACTTCAAAGGACTGGATGAAGATCCGACTTGGATCGGTGAAGTTCTCAGCCTTGAGTGTATCGATCAGTATCTCACTGATGTTTCTGTTAATTTTTTCGGTGGTGCCTACATAAGTGGCTTCTTCGGCAGAATAGGTGGGATGCTTCGTTTCTGGGTAGATGCCAATCTTTTTACCTGTCTGGGCTTCTACCTCTTTAACCAAGTCGATGATTTCGGCGAGAGTGGGAATTTCAAATTGACCATTGAAGGATTGGTCACGGAAAGGTAGACGCTGTATCGCCCCTAAAGTCTTGATTTCTTCTAAAGTAAAGTCTTCAGCGAACCAACCTGTGACTTCAGTTCCATCGAGGCTGACTGTTTTCTTGCGATCGGCAAACTGTGGATATTTGCTAATATCGTAAACGTCTGTGGTTGTATTGCTTAAATCGACGCTGCCATCAGCACTTAAAATTGCTAAAGCAGGCTCATGACGAGCAATTAACACACCATCTTTTGTAACTACTAAGTCTGGCTCAATAAAATCAGCGCCGTCTGCAATTGCCTGTTTGTATGCCTCTAGGGTATGTTCTGGAAGCTCCCCACTTGCACCTCTGTGGCCAATTACTTTAGGTGCTTCTCCATTTAAAGTTTTGAATTGGTCGGGTGTAGCAACGGGAGCTTCTAACAACTTACCAGTGGCATCAAAATGTAGTAGATAGGGGCCAAACTCCTCTCCCACCCAAATTGTTCCGTCTTTATCAAAGACGAATGACTCTATATCAAAATCTGCACCAGTCAGTAATCTATTACTAGTTCCTTCATTAACTATTTGGAAAGGAATCTTGTTATCGGGATCAGACAGTTGAATGTAATCTAAAACTTTAACGCTGCCATCTCCATTTTCTGTTCCCTTGAAATTCGGATCTAAACGATTGATTCGCAGTAGGAAATCTGCACTATTGTCTTTGCTACCGTAACCATTATCTGACAAAAAATATAAAGAGTTACTGTTAGCAAACTGGACACCGCTAAAGCCCTGTATTGGCTGTCCTGGAAAAGGCCCCGTTCTGCCGTTAGCTGAAATTTCCTCACCGGAAACTGGCCCCTCACCATAGGTATCAGCGGGTAAAGAAGCAAAGCCGACTAACTCAATTGCCATAGTTTAGATTGTTGGTTGGGTATTGGGATTTAACTGCATCACAAGCTATTGAAGTTTTCTCATTACTTGTGGAAAAATAAATCATTAACTCAGGCTATAAACCGGAATTACTGGCAAATTTCAGAATTACAAAAATATAGTTTCGGCAAGCCCTTTTAGTCCAATTTTGTATTAACGCCGAGAATACATTTACAAAAAACGTATTTTCTCAGAGTTATCGAAACCTTGAGACATGATAGTGGAATGTCAACTACTAATCTGTGTTAGTGAATAATGAGCATGGAAGACTGAGATTCAGAATTTAATGTTGATAGTAGTTATGAGATAACTTAGCTAGCAGTAAAGATGTTTCCATGAAAAGATTAAGATAAGATAAAATTAAACAGAAGAAATGATTAAAATATATTTGCAACCTCGTGTACTTGCAAAACACTGTAATTATCAAAAAATAAAATTTGAATTTTGCAGTTTGATATGATGTCCAGTTACAGTCGTTGACTGTTGACTCAAAACTCGTGAACCGTCAACGGTCAACAGTGAACAATAGCAATGGAATATTTTTTTACTTGGAAGTCCCTTAGAGGATGTTTGAAAAGTCCTCTTGTTGGTAGCAAAACGTTCTACATCCCCCTAAATCTCTCTTTTTAAGGGGGACTTTAATTCCGGTTCCCCCCTTAAAAAGGGGGGTTAGGGGGGATCAACAAGCACCTAAAATCACAGCTAGCTACTTTTCAAACAACCTCTTAGATTATTTTGAGATTTCCAGTAGCAAATCAATTCATAAGTTCATTACAACAATTGTTGCAATGATTTAAACGTTTCTTATACATGAAAGAGTATTTGTTGCAAAGTATTGAGCAATTGCTGCAACGACTTATACATTTGCAGGAAATACTTAAGCCTTTCTTATACATGGAAGAGTATTTGTTGCAAAGTATTAAGCAATTGCTGCAACGACTTATACATTTGCAAGAAATGCTTAAGCCTTTCTTATACATGGAAGAGTATTTGTTGCAAACGTTTAAATTTTCACAGATAAATTAGGCGTAAGTTGGGGACCTACTGCGCCCTTGCGATTTCCCGACTTAAAGCAAGTGGCGTTTGAGGAAGGAAACCCAACATTATTGAGACTTTGTTGGGTAACGCTTACGCTCAACCCAAGCGTATTGCCTTACCAAGTTGCAATCTGCTGTATATCATTTGTGTAAATCTTTGCAACTAATGAAATGTTTAGATACCCGACTTCTTTAAGAAGTCAGGTATCTCGTTGTTCACGAATGATTTAGGATTGGGATAACACTAGGCAACAAACTAAGCCAAGACGTTAGCAGAGAAAACGAAATCATTTGCAGTTAGGCTCGTTGAGATAATTCCTAGCAATGAAACTAACTCTGTATTTCCGATTTTTACTAAAGTGTTACTATCCTGTTGCGACAGTGTTAGCCCACTAAATTGAGTTACGCTAACACCACCAAGCCCGATTTTGTCAATCCCGACTGTAAAATCAGTCACTATGGTTTTGCTAGTTGGCAGACTACCATTAGCAATCCAGAATTGATCAACACCACTACCACCAGTTAGGCGTTGGCTACCTCCTTGACCGACAAATAGCGTATCATCACCATCGCCACCAAACAGTAAGTCATTGATATTAGAGAAGAGTTTGTCATCTCCAGAACCACCATAGAGACGGTTATTGCTACCCTTACTTGTGAGGGTGTCTTTACCTGAACCACCGAATAATGATTGACGAGAACCTTTAATTACTGTGAGACTATCATCACCTGCTCCCCCAAACAAGTTATTACTACCACTGGCTTCCACCACGACAATAAGATCGTCCTCATTGCCACCATCAGCACTGGTCTTTTGAGCCGGGCCATTTTGACCAATAAATATCTGATCATTACCATCATTCCCGGAAACTGAAGACTCACTTCCTGTAAGCACTGTGTCATCACCGTTTCCAGCCAGAATTGTGTTACCTTGAGTGCCTTCTACAAAGTCTGCTTCGTCACCTGCACTAAAGAATTGTCCTGGCTCAAGAGTGACAGTATCGCTGTTGGTAGAACCAAAACCATTTGGGAAAGTAGGCTGCACAGTTATTAGGTTATTGGGTAGTTCCAGGATACCGAGTTTTTCAGCAGGCGTATTACCCGTAACGTTAAAGTCATTGTCGTTAATCAAGGCTAGAGTGTTGGGTGCTACCAATGCTAGACCTTCTAATTTTTCCACCCCGGTGTAACCCAACTGAGCAGCATTAGCGATTAGACTTTTGGTAACAGTGGTAATATTGGCAGTAGCTAACTCCCCAGAGGTCAGTTGTTCAATAGTTTTACCAGCTGGCAAAGTAAAGTTAGCAGCGTTGTTGATGTTGGTCGCCCCAGCTAAATCAATTTGATAAATTAGTTTATTGCCAGCAGATGTACCATTGTCATCTCGCTCAACTACTGCAAATTTGCCGTTACCTAAAGATACTGCATCGCCAATTTTGTCAGTTGCCGGCAAACCTTCCAGGAGATACAAATATTCTCCTGTTACCTGCTTGGTGACAATATCAAACTCCAAAATTCGCAGGTTGAGAGAAGCTTTAGAAGTCGCATCATTAGCGACATCTGGGTTGTCAATGGGACTTTGGATGAAAGCGTATAATTTAGTACCTTCCAGGGCTACAGCTTCAAATCCCCGGTTATTGCGGCGTTGGGCATAAACGAATGGTAATACCTCAGTTCCAAAAGTTCCCACTGGTTGATCTGGGTTGGGTGCAGTGGCAGTTCCTTGAGGAATAAAGCGATCAATTAGTTTACCATTAACGTCAAAGTGGTAAATTGCCGGACGGTATTCATCTACCATCCAATAGTCTCCATTTTCCGCAATTACAATACCTTCTAAGTCAGCACCCAAAGGATCGTTAGCTAGAATATTGTTGTCTAAGTCAACAGCAATTTCATCTGTGTAGGCTAAACCATTTGCCCCAGCTTGCAAATTAGGCAATCCAGTTAATGGTGTCGTCCCATCTTGGCGGAATAGTCCTGTTCTCTTGGTAATATTGATTTCACCTGTGCTGCGGTTAAGTTCAAAGCTGACTATTTCTGGCTGGAAGTTGGGTAAGAAAAATGGTCTATTTGCACCATTAGGTTCTCCATTGGGGCCACGGTCTGTGTGGGTGACAAACTTCAGGTTGCCATTTGCTGCAAACCCTTGGAAATACAACCCAGAAAAACCACCTAAGAAAATATCTTGATTTTCAGAGGTTGTTCCTAACTTGGGTAGGTTTTCAAATTCATAGATAGTCAGTTTGGGTTGGGCGACAGGATTGCGTGGATCGTAACTAGTGGTGTCAATAGTTAGAGAATTAGGAAAGGCATTGGCAATATTTTCCCAAGGCACCAGCTTGAAGTTAGAATTGATGTTTTCTTCTTCACCTTCATCGCTGACTATCTTGGCAGGTTCATTGGAACCATCTTGAGTGACAAATAAACCAAATGGAAAGTTAGGCCCCAGTGGCACGTTAATTACATCTGCACCGTCTGACTCTTGTACGCTGTCAATTGGCCCATTATTACCAACCGCAAAGTTACCCAGGTATTCGTTGTTACCTTCACGAGTGTAGGCAACAAAGGTGTTGTCTCCTTGGCTGGATGCTAATAAGTAGCCTGTGCCATTTTTGCCGTAATAAATGGTCAGTCCTTCTACGTCATCGGTAAGGTAATTACCGCCCAAATCTCTGACTTGATCAATTAGTTTGCCAGCCGTGCCACCGTTTGGTTCTGCTTGGAACTTCCAGATACCGACATTTTCTTGTCCGATGTAGAGGAAACCAGTTTCCTGGTCTACTACCATACCCTCTGTTTGCGGATCGCGTCCTTCAATTGTCGGTACGGTAAATTCTCGCACTCGTTCAATGCCAATTTTCCCATTACCTTTGTCAATCAGTTTGAACTGAGCGACATCTCCAGTTTCTCGGCGATTGGCAAAGACATAATAATCATTGGTGATTGGACTACGGTACAATGCCAGTCCGTAAGCACTCCGAGAAGATGAGGAATAAGGTTCTGCAAAAGGTGCTGCTTGGAAGAGAGTACCAAGGTTGCTGTCGGTAATGTCTTCTAGATAATTTCCTTCAGCGCCAGGGTTGGGGTTAATTTTGAAGATTGCTAATTTATCATTGCCGCGATCGCTAGCTACAGCAATATCAACAGATTGATTGCCTAATTTAAAACCGTATTGCAGGTCAATATTATTGTAGCGAATGCCACCAGGATTAACTGTTTGCAACAAATTACCAGATAAGTCATAAACTCGCAGTCCGGCATTTTTGACTGAGGTTAATACTAAGCTATCGGCAGAATTTGTAGCATTAACATAGATAGCAGGATCATCAGCATCAGCACGTTGATCTACTGGGAGTGTTTCATCGTCAAATAAATCAGGGCGGGTTTCTACTATGGGTGCAGCAGTGGAAACTAAGTCTGCACCCAAAGTCAGGATTTGGGTGAATTGGGTGTTACCAAAGTTGTTGTCACTCACCACCACAATGGACTGACGACCATCTGCGAGTTTTGGGCCGAAGGCAAGACCTTCTATATTATCCAGTCCTGTAATCGGGTGATTTGCATCAGTGGGCAGATTCAGGTCAGTTAAATCTAACAGCAGACGTTTTTCAGCAGGTGCAATCGCAGCTAGTTGTCCAGCACTCAAATTATTGAGAGAATCGTAGAAGCTAACGTCTGTTGCACCTTGCAAAGAGACTTCGTAGATTTTAATGGTGTTACCAATACCTTGTGCAAAGGAACGTTCTAACGCCAGTAATGTGCCACGGTTGTCTATTGCCAGTAAATCGACTAAGCCGTTGTCGGTAAAGCCTGTAGTCGGGTTTGGTGTTACAGATGCATCTGTTGTATACAGGTATTCCTTTTCTGGTTGTCCAGTAACCAGATTGTATTGCAGAATCCGAGAACGGCTACCAGTGGTGGTGGTTACTTTTGGGCCATCCTGGAAGAGAGCGTTTTCAGTGGCGGTGAATAGAGTTTTCTGGTCGGGTGTAATGGTGAGGCTTTCAAAGGCTAAGTTATTGTAAACGCCTGATATTTGCGTATCACCTGCATTTATACTATTGCTATTGTTGGTATCTTGAACTACTGGTAAGAATTTGCTGGGAACAAGTAGCGATGCCTCCGGCTGGCTACGCCTACGCACTTCTTGCCCTGTGGTTAGAGAAAACTCTTTAATGAAGGGATTAGTAACCCGACCAGCACCCAAATCCGGTCTAACTTCGCCTTCTGAGGAGATGAAAACAGTCCCATTGTTAGTTAAAGCAATGCCTTCTGGGTCGAGGCTGTTGATTGCAAAAAAGTTGCCATTGCTATCTTTGAGTGGTGTGACATTGGTAAAAGTCACTCCAGAATCGCCAGCAGTGAAAGTATAGAAGCGAGCTAGACCGTTGGTATCAGAGCGAGCATCTGAGATCGCATAGTAGCGCTTGTTAGCTGCATCGTAGGTGACACCAGATAATCCACCCAAGGGAGTCTGTACGCCATTCACTGTTCCCGCCGTACCAGCCGGAATAAAGCCAGTAGTAAAAGTAGTTTGTCGTTCAAATCCCACACGGGGAATAGTTTTACCTACTTGAGTCGCCCCAGTTTGCACATCTGCAAACACCAAGCGATGGTCAGAACTGGGGAACGGAAAAGTACCAACTGGAGAGAATGTCGGGTCAGTATTTAGCGGCCAAAATACTCCTGAATTGGCAATTGTCAGATCAGTGGAGGGTAGCACATAATCAGTCCGCAGATTTCCGGGGGTCGTATCAGCAAAATCTGCGGTATCAAAGCTAGGATTACCCTTTTGGCTAGCGTTTGCGCCACCCTGCAACTCTGCTTGTTGAGACCCACCCAGACTGCTAGGGATGACATTAGTATTGATATTGGGATTTTGCAATAGTTGCCGGATAGCGTTGTCAAAACTATCACCATCTAACGGATCTGCATTTTGATCGCCGACAATCACAAAGCTTGAACCAGCCGCAATCCCGCCCGTTTTCCCCTGATCATCGTAAATATAATTACTTCTATCAGGGGTAATATAGTCTGCCCAAAAACGGATCTCGTCGTGGTTGCGCTTACCGTTGCGGTCTTCGGGTCCATCAAAGGTTGGGGGTGTGGGGTGGCTAGCGAGGACATGAATTGTCTCGCCGTTTACCTGGATTGGGACATCCCAATGACTTTTGGAGGAGAGGCGTAAAACTTCCAATTCGTCCTGAGAATACCAATCATTTAGCTGTAGTGTTGTAGGATCATCGGGAAGCAAAGCATTGGGCATATCCTTCCAGAGGAAGTTTTGGAAGGTGCGGACGTTAGCTGTATCGATGGGATATTTGGACAACAGCAACATCCCAAATTGACCAGGAAAATTGCCGAATCCGAAAGCATCATCGCCATATCCCGGTTCGCCTGGGATTGTAACTACTGCGCCGTTGTTGTTCAAGTCAAAACCAGAGGCAATACCCGTATTGGAAGGAGCAATATAAAAATAAGGGTAATCAACAGGAGTTCCACCATTCTGGCTGACTGCAAGGTAATTTTGCTTGAATAACTGAACTGCCTCCGGGGAGTAGTCAAACTCATTAATTAGTAATACATCCGGGTTATTACGCTGGATGATTTCTGCAACAGCTTTTGCCTGAGCATTATCAGGGGTTGACAAATCGCTAACAAGTTCACCTGAAGCGTTGCGGTTTAGCGAAGCATTGAATTGAGAAAAGCGGATTGTATTATTAGTTACCATAATGTAGTTCTGGGGTAAATTCAGAGTGGGTGAAGATAAGGGGACATTTGAGGCTGAAGAAATGAGGCTTAATTAGCTGTAACTGCCAATTTTGTCGGTAAGAATCAATTCGTAAGTGATTTAGTACTGCTGAGAAAGAAACCTCAGGGCTAGTACTGGCAGCGTCAATGCCACATTCAAAATCCAAAGTGTGGAGAAGTTGGAGTGTAAATGCCATTTTTATCGCCAGTAAAAAACCATTAACTGCAAAGAAGCACTCTCCAATTAGAGCAATCACAATATCAATATCGACAAGATAAAATATCAAGCAGAGCTTGTCAATAACAAAACCTTAATATCAATAAAGCCCAAGACAATCGTATTATGCCTATTTATTGAGAATATTTTAGGCTATCGTTTTGACCCCTAGAAAGTAAATCAAGCGATAAATTTGACTCCTTGATTAATACATTAACCAAGGTTTTTGTCAAGAATCATTTAGATGCGCTTACCCTGGATAAAGTATGTCTTCCAAACCACTATTATTATTGGTTGTGAAAAGACAGCTACATAATTTTTCAGTACTAATTCTTAATTGGGCATTTTCAAATTATCCCATCTAGATTAAGAAACGGCTAGCAAAAGGTTAAGAAAAATATTTGGGTTTGAGGGCAGTTTTACCCGCAGCAATTCTTCATCGACTGTCCAATTTATTTTGAGTTATATCCCACTTAAAACTCTTAATAGTGGAGGCAGTAGTAAAGAATTTTAGGTTGTTTGAAAACCGCCTAAAAAATTTTTATTTAGAAATAATTTCTAATCGTATAAAAATAGATTATCCAGTGAATTTTCTCCAGGGAAAATCATTTATTTAATACAGTAAATTTTGGTGGCTATAAAGTTAAATAATTCGCCATCGCTTCCCGCTATTGTACTTTTACTAACCATTACAAAAATTTGACTGCAAAGATGCACTTTACAGCTTTAGCGATCGCAATATCCCCATCCAAAATGGAATTTTAGTAAAAAATGCTACATATATTATTAAGATTAATCCATATTTACCAAACTCAAATTATCTCAGTAATGTTAAGAAACAGATAGAAAAAGGTTAAAAAAACAAATATTTGGTAGGACTTACGCACTGTACAAATGCATTGTGATCTGAATTAATGAGCTAGAGGAAGTTTTCAGACTTTTCTTAATTATCCTGCGATCATAAATAGACCATGCTGTAGCGGCACAGCATTGCTGTGCCCTTACGAAAGATATGGTTTTTAACCTTGAATCATGTTTTGTATTTTTTGTCAATGTGTAAGTTCTATTTGGCATAGAGTTGCACTAAGATAACATCAAATTAAAATAGCCTCTGGTCGATATAACTAAACCAGAGACTAGTTTTAACAGAGTAGAATGTCTGATTCCAATTTGTTAAAAACGTAATACCGTCAGAATTGGTATCACTGTGAATTATCAGAAATTACGAGGATTCAAGCGAACAGAGTTAGGTTGAGACTGACGACGAATTGTCACTCCATTGCGGAGGTTGTTCGCAGTACCGCCATCTTTGCGATCGAGGAACGGTTTCAGATTAATCCCACCTCTAGACGAAATAACCCGATTCTTGCCACTACCCAGAAGTGTGCGTCCTAAATTATATAATTCGTTCCCTCCACTACTGCGATTGCCATAAGTATTAACAGCTATAGTTTGTTGTCCACTGTCAGCAGTAGTCAAGTTTTGAAAAATGCTATTGCGGATAACAACGGGATCTTTCCCACGCGGTACTGTCAGCACAATTCTACAGCTTGGGTTAGCTTCTGTTGTGACGCAAACAATATTTTCGTTATTTTCTACAGATGTCTGGAGTTCTAGTAAACCATCTGGGCGATAAAGTTCTAAGCGACTGGCAATTGTTGAACAACGTCTTTGTGTATCCCAACCACCGCCTAAAGTCGCAGGCGCAGCCCAAGGAAAGAATTGCCCTGGTTGACTTTGTGGCTGATACATAACGGTGTACTGACCATTATAAGTCTGACAGGTAAACCGAGTTGTCCCGTCAGCCGAGGGTGAAGGTGGTATATCTGTTGATGTATCTATTGGTACTGATGACCCACCTGATGGTACTGTTGGTACGACAACGCCATCGCCAGTAGAGTCATATTGCGCCATTGCTACGGAATTGCCCAGACACAAAGATAAGCCGAGACTGCCCAAAGCTATCAATCGAAGCAGTTGTGATGACATATAATCATCCTCCAGTAAAAACTAGGTGGGGAATTGATAGTTTAAGTGACGAATAATTCTCTGTTTTGATTCATCAAAAACGCTATTTTTTTCCTCTCTTGCTTTTTTCTGTTCGAGTAGCTTTTTTACCCGTGCTTTAAGCTGTTACGCATTTAACTTGAATATTTACATGAAGGCTGATGACTGATGACTGATAACCGTCAACAGTCAACGACCGTAAAGACTTATCTTTATTTTATGGGCGATCGCAGTTATATTACAACGTCGCCGTTTGAGATGCGATGCCTACGGAGAACAAAGCTAACGCACAGGTGTAAAACATAAAAAACCCCGGTGAAACAACTAACCGAGGTAAGAGAGAATTGAGAATGACAATGAGATACAGCGATACGGAAATGGAAAAATTTTAGCTAACGCTAAAACCAACCAAAACTAAAGTTGTGACAATTAAAGTCGCAAAAAGTCCTTGTAAAACGTATTTACGTTGTTCCCAAATTGCCGGGTACTCGGCGTGGTAAACCTTGGGTTCAGTTGCGTAATTATTGAGAATACCGTTTTCATTTACAGTAGTATACATAGTTTTTTCTCTTTTTGTTTACTTATGTAACTAAATTTAACAGTATTGTTACAAAACGTCAAGAGTACTTGACAAAAAAAGCTGATTATTTTAAAAAAATTACTTATCAGGCATAAGGGATTTAGG
This sequence comes from Nostoc sp. FACHB-888, assembly GCF_014696655.1. Classification (NCBI taxonomy): domain Bacteria; kingdom Bacillati; phylum Cyanobacteriota; class Cyanophyceae; order Nostocales; family Nostocaceae; genus Nostoc; species Nostoc sp. FACHB-888. Next base: position 100,173 of record NZ_JACJQM010000008.1, read on the forward strand.
CGAAGCTGCTCCAGCCGCCGAAAGCGCCATAAATTAAGCGGTTTTTTAAATCGCTTAATCTAAAATGACAACGCCTAAAATTTACATCTAATTCTTCATCACTGCATCCAATAGCACATTGGCATCAAAGCGGACTACATCAGTGCAAGGTAGCCCAGTTTCTGCTATTGTTTGAGCGATACTTTCCTTGGCCGCAGACTCATCTAGATGGGCTGTGTTAAGCGCTATACCTGCTACAGTAACAGTGCCAAAAGCGCCACCAGCACTAGCAACGGTTTCATAAAGCCGAATTACCTCTGGTAGAGGTGGAATTACTACATGGGGATGATTGCGGACATGAACTTGTCCCGCCCGATGGACTAACACCAGTTGAGTTGGTTGTGAACCACGAATTAAAGGTAGGGTTGCCGTTGAACTAGGGTGTAGTAGTGAACCTTGTCCTTCAATGTGCAGGATGTCATAGTTTTTGCCATAACGCATAACTATCTGTTCCACAGCACCAGCAGCAAAATCTACCCGCACGGCATCTAAAGCCACGCCATCACCTTCTAACATCACCCCAGTTTGACCTGTGGCAAGGAATTTAGAACGCCAGCCCCGTAGTTTTGACGCCCAATGTAACTCTAAACTAGTTGACATTTTACCGATCGCCATATCCGTTCCCACAGTCAAAACCCTCTGACAGGGAAGTGTGCGTGCCATGCCACTAGCTACACTTATATTAGGCGGCTCTTTTCGTACATCCCAAATTAATTGCCCTGGTTTGAGCAGTGTATTTAACTCTGGTATGTTTGCCATTGGTGTATGCAAACCATTCACCAGCGACATTCCAGCTTCTAAAGCTTCTTTGATTTCTACCCAGTAATCATCTGGTACGGCACCACCTCCTGGAGCAATGCCTATTACCAAAACTTCCGGCTTATACTCTAGGGCTGCGGCTAGCGATGCCACAATCGGCACATCTCGCTTGATACCTGTTAATTCTGGTAGGGATTTGCCAGCACACTCGCGATCAATTACGGTTACGATTGGGGCTTCACTATAGCGTAAAATTGCTAGACCTGTTTTGCCCTGAGTTCCAGTAGTTCCCTCATGAAGCAAGATAGCTATTCGTTGATTAAGTGGCAGACGCACTGTGTTGTACTCCCAATCCTGGTAAATCGTTTGGCAAAACTCTCCCTTCTTTTAGCAATGCACCCGTAAAGGGATCATCGATTAAATTGAGGTGACTGTCTAAATCTAAATAATCAGCTAGTGGCGCTAGCTGTAATGCTGCTGTGTTAGCTAGCGAACTGTCAGAATAGCAACCGAACATTACTTGTAACCGATATGCTCGCGCTGTATGTACCATTCGCATAGCCTCAGTTAGTCCCCCTGATTTCATCAGTTTGATATTAATTCCATCCACGTAGTTTGCCAAATCCGGAATATCAGAGCTTGTGAAGCAACTTTCATCGACAAAGATGGGCAGGGGAGAGTGTTCTTTGAGTTTTGCTAAACTTGGTTCCTGCCCCCGTGGCAATGGCTGTTCTACATATTTTATACCCAATTCAGCTAGCCAATTGCACATTACGATCGCATCTTCTAAACTCCAACCCCCATTAGCATCAACGAAAAATTCTAGTAATGGTGCTTCTTCTCGCACTGCCAATAGCATTTTTTTATCTGCATCTATGCCATCTGGATTACCTAACTTCACCTTAAAAAGCCGGACATCAGTAAATTGTAACCAGTCACGCGCTCTCGCCCTGGCACCTTCAGGCGAATTAATCCCAATTGTTACTGAAGTTGGTACTATTTGATTGCGATCGAGTCCCCAAATTTGCCACAAGGGTAATCCTATATGCTTGCCCAACCAGTCGTGCATTGCCATATCCAAAGCTGCTTTCACAGCAGAAGGAACTTGGTTTTGTGTTAAAACTTGCTCAATTTGCTGCCTTTCTAAGGGATTGAATGCTTGTAACAGTGGCACAATTTGTTCTAAAGCATCTTTGATCGTATCAGTTGATTGCCGATGATTACCTACACCGAATGGCGACGCTTCCCCCCAGCCTTCGATCCCATCATGTGAAACTCTCACCCAGACATTAGTTGTCTGTGCCGTTGTACCTCGACTAATAGTCAACGGAAACCTTTTGTTTACTGTAAATAAATTTATATTTATTTGCATATTTGTCATGCATATTATGTTAAAGCACAAGCCAGTGTAAGTTCAAAGTTTAGATTATCGGATGCATCTGTTATACTTTTTTACATTCCGTTGCTTAGTTAGTAAAGCTTTTATAGATAATTTTATTTTTTACTTGATTTATGAGCAACTTAAAAAAATGGAAGACTTTAAAATCAAAAATGGTTTTAGAGCACTATTGGTGTCAGGTAAGACAAGATGAAATAGAATTGCCCAATGGTAAAATTATAGATGATTATTTTGTCAGTATTAAGCCTAACGTTGCAATGGTTTTACCTATTACTAGTAATCGAGAAATTATTTTTGTCCGGCAATATAGACACGCAGGAGGTAAATTTTTCTTGGAACTACCAGCAGGGAATTTTGATCCTGCAAAAGAGAGTGCAGAGGTAGCAGCAATTAGAGAACTGAAAGAAGAGACTGGCTATATTCCCCAAGAATTTATAAAAATCGGAACTTTATACGATAAGCCGAGTAAAGATACTAATCAAATACATTTATTTTTAGCAGAAAATGTGAGCGAACTTGGAGAGCAAAGACTAGATATTACAGAAGAAATTGAAGTTGTATTTATTCCTGTGGAATCAGTTTTAGAGAAAATTATTCAAGAAGAAATTTCTGTAGCGGGAACTGTAGCGGCTCTCTTCTTAGGTTTAAATTTTATTACTTAATTAATAATCAATTTAGCTATTTACAATTATTTAATAAGAATGCTTGAGGCGAATTACACTCTGAACTTTTTACAGGAACTTTTCTAGGCATTTTCCTAGAGAATGAGATTCAGAAAGTTTCCGTATAATGTCTTGATACGATCATTATTCATAAAAGTTATAGATATCAGTCAGGGGTATACTGAAAATTTTATATATCTGCCAAAGCTCTAGTGAATACACGGTATTACATTGTATAACATTTGAGTATGGTTATGCTCAATAGACTGAAGCTCTTAAATTGAGAAAATCTATTCAACCAGCCGTTCTTAATATCTAGCTAGAAGTTATGCACAATTTACAAAATCCGAATCAGCCAATAGACAGAGTAATTATTTCTAAATTGGATACCAATACCTACCCTCAAGGTTTTGATGGTGAAATGGCTCGAAAGCTAGCAGGGTTAACTCAGCAAGCGTATAAGCAGTTCAATTTGTTCTCTCTTAAAAAGAACTTACAAAAATTTGAGCTTGATAATCTGTTTCAGCTAGACACTGAATTTGCCGAAAAGGACGTTCCCTTTGGGTTTGTTGCCTCTGAAGCTGGTAGTGACAATATATATGTAATCTTCCGTGGCACCAGACGCTTTGTTGAATGGTTCAAGGATGCGAATATTCAGCTTGTCACTTTAAACGATAGTACTGATAAATATAGTAAAAAAGTAGAAATTAAGGGTGAGACTGTAAATCAGGTTGTCCTCGAAAATCAAAGTTCACACATCATTCCTAACATTGACCATGATTTTGGGTTGGTAACAGCAGGCTTTAGAGGCATCTATGTAAGCCTACGGGAAAAACTTATTAAGGCACTCAATCAAAAATCACCAAATGCTAAGGTCTTTGTCACAGGGCATAGTTTAGGTGCTGCACTAGCAACATTAGCAATTCCGGATATTTTAAAGAATACTCACTTTACAAATCCTGACAACATTGTACTATACACGTTTGCTAGCCCTCGGTGTGGAGACAAAAATTTTGCAATGAGTTTTCAAAAGTTAGGTGTTCGACACTGGCGGATTGCAAACACGGAAGATTTTGTCACCACGCTGCCATTTCCAACAGGAAACCTTATAAAACCTGCACCATCTGATACAAGGCCAGAAGAAGAACTTGGAATTGGTGGAGTAGCAGGAGTGGACAAAAATCCGAATCCAATTTTTGGCTTCTTCAAAGCAATGTATGACAGAAATAAAAGAAGAATGCCAGACTATGTGCATACTGGCACACCCATTTACTTTACCATTCATGAAGCTGCCTTGGAGAAGCATCATAACCTAGAGGACGTATACATGGCTGGAATCTCACAAGCTTCTCTTACCCCTCGTGTGTAGCTGCGAACGTGGTTAGCGAAGCTGTCAAGAAGATTAAAGATAAAGTCACTACTTAGTGATTGAAATCTTGCACTAATTTAAGACTCTTGTTCTAAAATACACTGATTTGTTTAGTAAAACGCATTATGAAAACTACCGCTACCATCGCTGTTGCAATTATTGGTTTTATTCATGTCGCCATTGCGATGGTAGAAATGTTTTTCTGGCAAACCTCCCTTATCTATGAAAGGCTAGGATTTAACGCTGATATCGCGCATCAAGTCGCTCCAATTGTTAATAATGCAGGTTTATACAATGCATTTATTGCAGCTGGTTTACTCTGGGGAGCTTTTAACCAAAACAGAGCGATTCGGCTCTTTTTCTTAGTTTGTGTTATCGTTGCTGGTGTTTATGGTGCAGTCACGCTAAAGCCTACAACGCTCGTATTACAAACACTTCCAGCAACGATTGCTCTCATTCTTATTTGGTTGGCACATTCTCGATCCAAACTGTAAAGCGTCGTTAGATTGGGTAAGCAACGCCTAACAATCTAAAGTTAATTTTCAAGAGACTACGCTTATGGCTCTATCATCTAATAAATAAGCTGCTATCATTTGCACGAAGCGAGAATTTACGATCGCAGGCAGCCGCATTACCCTTTTACGATGTGAATTTTTAGTTTTTTATCTTGCCCATTGCTGTAAAATGTAAGCATAAAAAGCCTCTTTATCTACTTTATCCATCGCATAAATTTTACGACCACCAGGAACTACTTTAGTACGTCCTTGACTAAGACCAGTGGTGATAATTTCTGTTTCCCATTCGCGCAATTGATAGAATTCTGGATGTCCCAAATAAGCTGTTGCCAAGACATCCCAAAAATAATAATCTTGGGGGATAACTAATGCATAACATTGTCCGGCTAAATCAGAGATGGGATAGTGGCGTTGTCGCCCCATTTTGTATACTAACTCCGATGTGACTGGGACATTGTTAGTTAAATCCAAAGGACACATAATAATTTCAATTTGCGTTTGCCATACTCGCGCTGCTGAAACCGCATCCCAATAAACATTCCATTCGGCAGAACCATCTTGTCCAGCTTCCAAACTTTTTTCTACATTACCGCCAACATTTAATGCACCCCCCATCCAAACAATTTTGTGAATCTTGGCTTCAATATCTGGTGCTTTATCCAAAGCTACTGCTACCGTCGTCAAAGGGCCAGTTACCATCAACGTTACGGGGTCTGATGCCTCCCGCAAAACCTTGATCATGAAATCTTGACCTGTTTCGGCAACCAAAGGCGTAGCGATGGTTTCGTTTTGATTGAGGATGGGGAGATGGTCAACGATAAAGGAATCACGGCGATAGAGAGTAGGAAATGGATTGATACCGCGCACAGTACTTTCTGCAACCGGGATATGAGAAAATCCCATCAAATCGATAATTTTACGTGTGGCGCTAACAGCTGGTTGGACGTAGCAATCTGCTGGAGTGACGACAACACCAAGGAGTTCGATATGATCCATTGTCAACAGTAGCATGGTTGCTAAATAATCATCTACACCGCCATCGTGATCCATTAATACTAGTTGTTTTGTCATAAAAGGAGAATTAATATGGATGAGTTTATGGAAGCTGCTATTCAAGAAGCAAAACAAGGCAGACAAGAAGGGGGAATTCCCATTGGTTCGGTTCTCGTCAAGGATGGCAAAATTCTCGGCAAAGGACACAATAAACGTGTGCAAGATGGCGATCCTGTTACCCATGCGGAAATTGATTGTCTCCGTAATGCTGGGAGAGTTGGCAGCTACAGAGGTACAACACTCTATTCAACTTTAATGCCGTGTTATCTATGCGCTGGGGCAGTCGTACAATTTGGGATTAAAAAAGTCATCGTTGGAGAATCCAAAACTTTTCCTGGTGCTAAAGAATTTATGGTATCTCACGGTGTGGAAGTAATTGATCTTAATCTTGACAATTGCGAACGAATGATGAGTGAGTTTATTGAAACTGACCCGGAACTTTGGAATGAAGATATTGGTAAGTAGTTGGGAGTTGAGAGTTAGGAGTAGCCCGCGTCTTGGTGACTTTTGATAGGAGAATTATGGTAGGAGCGATCGCTATCTAAAGCACTCTTTAGCCTAGACAAAAAACTTACCTTCACCCGGACACTCATCACTCCTAACCCAGCAAAAGTGTACTGTTATTATCAATCAGGGTAAGAGTTCCACTAGTAGCCATACCTGGGTTGGGCTGTGATGCACCATAGGACTGAATATAGCGCCGTACCTCTAGTGGAAACTGCGGGTAATCTAACACCGCATCACCATCGGCAATAGTTGCCCAAAAGTCGCGCAAACTAGGTGCTAATTTTTTTGCCTGTGATAATGGTAAGTTTAACGGAGAGTGAGTTAGTAATTTGATTAGGAAGGGGAAAGAGCGATCGCCCATCCATTGCCGTGATGACTCTTGCAAGTCGGGAAACTCAGGCACTGACTCTACCCTATGGGATAAAATTTGCAATGATTCTTTACCTTGGTTATCCCGATGAAACTCTAGCACCCGATAAGGGTGAGGATAGCTAACTAAAGAGCCAGTGGTAATATCATATACTCCATCTGAGTAAGCAATATCCTGAACGTGTAAATGCCCTGTAAACACTAGCTTGACTCCGTAGCGTCTCAGCAACTGTAATAGTTCTGCTGAATTCGCCAACATATAGCGATTTGCCAGTGGGTGATTTGATTGATTGGGCAAATGCTCGACTACATTATGATGCACCATCACCAAAACTAATTCATCACCAGATGCCGCCAGCACCTCTTCTAACCACCGTAGCTGCTTGGCATCCAAACACCCGATTTGCTCACCTTGGTCATTAAAGGAGTTAGAATTAAGTCCAATCAGCTTAACTCCAGGAAGCAGCTGACGAACGTAGTACATCTGCTGCGGATCTTCATAGCCAAACTTTGTGTAATAGTAGGGAAAATCCGCAAAAGCAATTGATTGCTGATCGGCTAACAGCACAGGAACGTCATGATTACCAGGAACAACATAGACGGGAAAAGGTAACTGGGCTAAATATTGTTCTAACCAGGCGTGGTTCTCTGGTTCGCCGTGCTGGGTTAAATCTCCTGGCAACAACAAGAAATCTAAATCTAGTTGTGTTAAATGTTCGAGTACACTTTGAAACGCCGAGATACTGACTTCTACTAGATGGAACCGGCTGGGATGATCCCAGATTGTGTGGGGAAGTGCCAGGTGTAAGTCGCTGACTACCGCAAAGCGAAAATTGAGAGCCATTGATTTATGGAAATATTAAAAGCAGGGGTTAAAATAAGCCTTTTCCAAAAAGTATAGCGCTTGCTTTGTTTCGCTGCTTAGAAATGGTATATTAACTTACAGAATGTATCAAGCGATCGCCTCCATAAATCTCAAGAAAGGCAGAGGGCAGGAGGCAGGAGGCAGGAGGGAATGCTGCAACAGTTCTCTGGCTGTGACCGTACCCCTACGGGGAAGCAAGCTACGCGCAGCGTCTCCAAGAGTTGCGAACTTGGGTTGAAAACCCCGCCGTCTACACGGCGCTTACAATTGGGCGGGGTCTGAATCCCTGACGAAAAAGTTCCTTGTCTACGACACGCTGCGCGATCTGCCTTCTGCCCTCTGCCTCCTGCCTCCTGCCTTCTTCAAGGTGTTTAATATATCGCATTCCTCAGCATAATTACAGGTTTAAAGCGTTAATCACTCCATAACCCCATTTTTCATCAAATGTGCCTGCGGGTTTTCCAGGAATTGCACTATTTTTACGTAGTAACTCTTTCACAGTAGCCGGATCAAGTTTAGGATCACGTTGCAACAGCAGTGCTACTAATCCACTAACGAATGGTGTTGCCATACTTGTACCAGCCATTACCACAAACTTAGAATTAATCATTGATGAGCGGCCAAAACTGGCATCGGCGGAAAGGGTGGAAACAATCATTGCTCCTGGTGCTGCTACATCCGGCTTTTGTCCAGCATTCCGTAATGGCCCTTCACTACTGAATTCCGAAATAGTATGTAATTCAAAGCCCATTTCTTGCACTTGGCCATCAATATCTGTGTACTTGCTTCTAGTAGTATAGGCGGCAACTGTAATTGCACTGCTGGCGGCTCCTGGTGAACCAATTTTTACCGCATCCTTCACACTTTTACCTGTGAAAAACACTGAGGAGCTCTCATCTAGTGTCCACACATTCAAACACGTGTCAGTTGAGGAAGTGTTACGAACTCGCAACTGCCAAACACCTCCCATAACTGGTGAGGGGCCAGTACCACGTATTTGCACAAAGAAATTATGGTCGCCGTTGGCTTGGTCTGGCGCTGGTGTCGCTAATTGCACTCGCGCATCCGGTAACTGGTAATCTTGTGCAGGATTGCCGTCAGTAATGATTTTTTGGAAGGGGGTAACAAAACCGTTAGGACTCCGCACCGACACTTCCAATTCACTGTCTTTGGAATACCAAGCGTTTAACCAAACTATACCTACTTGATTCAAAGGAACATTAAAGCGCATACCGCGAGTGCGTCCAGTGGGTATTGTCGCTTGACCATGAATGTTATCGTTTCCTTCGTTACCCGCAGCACAGCAAACAATTCTTCCAGGGCCAGTTTCGGCGTTAATGACTTTTGATAAGGAATCACTACCATCATGGGAATCAGCATGTCCACCCAAACTGAGATTCACCACAGCTGGCCGTCCCAACTCTCTAGCAACTCGGAAAATGTAACGAACGCCATCAGCAATGTGGGCATCCTGTAAATCTGACCTGACGACAACTAATTCCGCTTCTGGTGCTACACCGCCATAGGTAGCATCGGCACCGGCGGCAATTCCAGCAACGTGAGTACCATGACCGCTAGTATCCTGAGAAATTGTCAGTTGCGCTCCTGTAAATTCAGCCCCATAGCCGCCCTCCGTCACTCCTGGGCCTGACAGTGTTTGATCCCAAATGTGTAAAATTCGTCCAGCAAAGGCGGGGTGTTTCGGATCAATGCCACTGTCTATAATGCCGATGATTACCCCTTTACCAGTCAGTCCGGTTTGATTTTTAAACTCCGGTAGTTTGGCTTCTGCCAGTGCAGTATCCATCCTCAAATGAAGTTTGCGTGATGGCTTAATCCACTGAATAACATCTTCTTCAGATAAAACATCTAAACTCTCTATCGGTAAGAAAGCCGTCCGCACACTGCCTGAGTTTTGATTGACTTCAATATTATATTGTGATAAGTAACTCAAGTCTGCATCAGGGTCGCAGTAGATAAAAACAACGCTCTTAGTAGGCTTGACTGGGCTTTTGTGAGCAATAATGCCAAGCGATCGCTTGTGTGTAACTAAAGCTTGATCTCCTTCATTGTGATAGTCTTGAAATGCCAAAAGTAGTCCGGGAGAAAGTTTTTCGTGTTTCATTTTTACCTCAAATTTAATTTATTTGCTGTTAGCAAAATAGTGATTAGAACAGGATAAGGCGCTCTGGCATTAAGGCAGACTATGTATTTTTTCGTCTTGATTATTTGATGCGACTATAGTTATCTATTCTTTTAATAGATACATCAAATAAGCTTAGGGAACGGGAAGTTATTCCTAAGACAATTGCTAATTCATAACTCATATACCTGAATTATGTCTCCCTTATAGTGATTTTATGTGGCTCATAAGACATCTTTAAGCAGCCGCATCTCATAATTATCCAAGACTGGGGTCATTGGGAATTTTTATGAAGCTATTAAACTAATCCAGTGCCTGTCTAAATCATTACGGACAAAGTTAATAAAATTAAGAATAGTTAAGGAATAAATAAAAAAGATAAATTTCATCAATATTAAATACTAAAAGAACTTATCAGCAAAACAGTTAAGACTGATAACATTTGCGTATAAAGTATCAGGATGCAGACTAAATTGCTAATGACTTCTGACAAATGATAGATTTTCTATCATAAGTAAGAGCCATAAAGAAGCCAATATTTGCAACGATCGCTTCTGAAGATACAAAAAGTTATTCATGCAAATTCAAACACCAGACTGGGTGAAACATGCGGTTTTCTACCAAATTTTTCCAGATCGCTTTGCTAGAAGCAAACAGCCACGCAAACGGTTGCTGCGTGAAGCCCGTTGGGAAGATTGGGATGCTATGCCAACACTCCAGGGTTATAAAGGCGGCGATTTATGGGGCATCATGGAGGGTTTAGACTACATCCAGGATTTGGGAATTAACGCGATTTACTTTACACCAATTTTTCAATCCGCTAGCAATCATCGCTATCATACTCACGATTATTATCAAGTTGACCCCATGCTGGGGGGCAATGAAGCTTTTAAAGAATTGTTAGATGCAGCGCATCAACGGAATATCAAAGTTGTTCTGGATGGAGTGTTTAACCATTCCAGTCGGGGTTTTTTCTTTTTCCATGACGTTTTAGAAAATGGCCCCCATTCGCCTTGGGTAAATTGGTTCAAAATCGAAGGCTGGCCCCTTTCAGCATACAATGGCGATTTCCCTGCAAATTACGTAGGTTGGGCGGGAAATCGCGCCTTGCCAGAATTTAACCACGACAATCCAGAAGTGCGGGAATATATTATGGAAATTGCCGAATATTGGATTAAATTCGGCATCGACGGTTGGCGATTAGATGTACCATTTGAAATAAAAACTCCTGGATTTTGGCAGGAATTTCGCGATCGCGTCAAGGCAGTTAATCCCGAAGCTTACATTGTGGGCGAAGTCTGGGGAGATTCCCGCGAGTGGTTGGATGGGACACAATTTGACGGCGTGATGAATTATCTATTTGCTGGGCCAACAATTGCCTTTGCAGCAGGCGATCGCGTAGACTTAGAACAAGTCCAAAGCCGCGACTATCAACCCTACCCACCCTTATTTGCCGCCGAGTACGCCACTAAAATCCAAGAAGTACTGCAACTTTATCCTTGGGAAATTCAGCTAACTCAACTCAATTTGCTAGCAAGTCACGATACAGCCCGATTGATGAGCATTGCAGGCGGCGATATAGCTAGTATAGAATTATCAACTCTATTGCTACTAACTTTTCCCGGTGCGCCCAGCATCTACTATGGTGATGAAGTTGGCTTACCTGGAGCCATAGACCCAGACTCACGCCGTGGTTTTCCTTTAGAAGCGAACTGGAATCGAGAAATTTTCAATACTCACCGTCAATTAATTGCCCTACGCCACACTTACCCAGCATTGCGTACAGGTGATTACCAAGTGCTCCATGCTCAAGGAGAACTTTACATCTTTGCGCGAACTTTAGGGATAGAGGAATTGATAATTGCCGTCAACGCTGGCACAAGTTCGGCAACAGCCAATGCAGATGTCGTTATGCGTACTCAACCCAACAAGCTGTTTTATGGTACTGCTGAAGTTGAGTGGAATAGTGAAGGAGAAACTCAGCAGTTGAGGTTGAGTGTTCCCGCACGCAGTGGGTGCATTCTGGGAGTAGAAAATGGGGAGTAGGAGGACAAAGGGGACAAAATAAACTGTTTTCCCAATGCCCAATACATTAGCTTCCTGCCACCATTGCAGGGATCAACACCGCATCAATAACGTGGATCACGCCATTGTCCGTCAAAATGTCTGTTTTGACGACATTGGCGTTATTTACCTTAATTTTGCCATCGGCAGATTCAATGGCTACAATTGACCCCTCAAACGTCTCAGCTTCATTGATCTGTACCAAATCATCAGACCGAACATCCCCACTAGCGACATGATACGCCACAATTTTCTTGAGCTTGGGGATATCTTGTAGTAGCGAATCTAAAGTTCCCTCTGGCAGATTGGCAAAGGCTTCGTCAGTTGGTGCAAATAGCGTGAAAGAACCAGGGCTTTTCAGCATTTCTATGAGATTTGCAGCTTCAGCAGCCTTCACCAGGGTATTGAAGTTTCCCGCGTTGATAGCAGTTTCCACAAGGTCAGCCATAAGGATGTGTGACTTTAGTCAGGTAGTATTATAAGTAACTTATAAAGTGATTAGAATGCTCTTAGCCTCTATCAACAGAGAGGTTGCTAGCGATTAAATACACGGCAGCAGATTTATCAGTACTGCTACACTGGGGAATGACCCCAAGAACCACTGATTATGCTAAAGCGTTCTAAGTTCGAGACAACTCAGTCTCAGATTATGCACCGTTCTGAGGAGCTAATTAGTGCAGCCTCAAATCGTTACCGCATTACGGTTCAGGTGGCAAATCGTGCTAAACGTCGGCGTTATGAAGACTTTGAAAATAACGAAGATGCGATGATGAAGCCAGTACTAAGGGCAATTATCGAAATGTCCGATGAATTGACTCAGCCAGAAATTATTGGCGAACTATAAAAAAAGGCTTTAGAGAAGGTAGGATGAGCAAATATTTATCGTTCATTCAACCCCTGCTCAAGTCTTGGCAGACACTCACTGCTTTAATGGTAGTGGGTGTAATTACCTTGAGTTCAGGGGCGGGTAAATCAATACGCACAAATTTATTTAATATCCAACCTGCATACGCTCAGAGAATTACTCCTGGCGATGTTTGGCAACAAGTGTATCAGCAATTACCAGATTTACCACGAGAAAATAAGTATATCAGCAAAGAAAATGGTCAAGTTGCCGAAAACAACACCTTAGTAAATCGTCTGATTAGATATCACATTTATACCAAAGGGCGGGCCCCAATTTATCGTTTGGATTGGAAGCTGACTTTAGCAGATTACCTGGGTGCGAATGAAATCATGTATGATAGTACCTATCCAGGCAATGATGCACTACGGCAAAATCCGATAGAAGGCGATCGCAAAGCCATTACCCTTCTCACCCGCAGCCAGCGAGATGCCCTAGTCCAAGTCTTAGTCAATGTATTTAATCCTACTTCCCAAAATACCCTATCCCCTAACCCCAACACCGCACCTAGTCCTAGTACGTCAACTACCCCACAGCTACCCCAACCAGGAGGGGCTGAACTACTGAAATAGTGGAATATCCGTGAGAGGTTAAGATAAAATACCTTTTGTCAACCAGTTAAAATACTCAAAATATTCTTAATAATATCGTACGGGGAATAAGGGTAGGAGGCAGTGTTTCGACTACGCTCAACAACCAGGCAGAAGGAAATTTTGATTTAAGTAGTTAACAAGTAGTGGGAGTTTAAATCCCCTGCTTCTATCAAGCAGCGCGTATGTTAGTGGGGGTCTAAATCCTCGTCACAAAACGTAATTGCCGATTGCGTTAGCGGAGCGGGGCGTTAGCCCATTGCGAATTGCGAATTGTTTTAAATATCATTTTGGGCATACTAAGGAAAGACTTAGGCAATCTTTTGAGCTATCCATCCTGATTTGGGATGATATGCCTAAAAGAAAGTCAGACTTTCCAGGATTAAGTAAAATGGTGTTTTTCGACATTGTTCCGCAACAATCTTCTCAGGCTTTCCTGTGGAGTATTCTTAACAGCATTACAGATCCAATATTTGTAAAAGACAGGCAACACAGTTTGGTGTTCGTCAATGATGCCTTGTGTCAGTTCATGGGATATGAACGTTCAGAATTAATTGGTAAGTCTGACTATAATTTCTTTTGCAAAACAGAAGCCGATGTTTTTCGGGAGAGAGATGAACTTGTATTTACCATTGGCTTGGCTGATGAAAATGAGGAATTAATCACAGATTCTCAAGGTGAAACTCAGGTCATTTATATTAAGAAAAACCTATTTTCCGATGAGGTTGGTAATTTATTTTTAGTGGGTTCAATTCGGCTGATTGGTTCCAAAGATAAAATTGAAACTGTTTTGCTGTATCAGACAGTAAATAAGTTGAAACAGGAAATTCATGAACGCCAAGAAACAGAGAAGCGCTTTTGCAGACATAGTAATGCTCTACAGCAACTCGTGCAAAGTGAAAAACTACAATATGATGATTTTCAAATTGCCATCCAATATATCACAGAAGTGGCTAGCTTGGGTCTTGATGTCGAACGTGTAAGCGTTTGGTTATACACAGAAGAACGTCTAGGGATTCGGTGTATTGATTTATATGAACGTGAGCAGAATTGCCATAATCATGGTTTTGAATTATCTGTCTGTGACTTTCCTAGGTATTTTCAAGCTCTAAAGGAAGAACAAGTAATTGCAGTTTCTAATGTTCATACTGATCCTCGCACTTCAGAGTTTTCTGCAACTTATACAACCCCACTGGGAATTAACTCAATGCTTGATGCCAGGATTTGGTCTAGAGGCCAGGTGATTGGTGTAGTTTGTTGTGAACATTTGGGAACTCAGCGTAACTGGACATTAGAAGAAGAAAGTTTTATTGGCTCGATTACTGACTTTGTGCGACTGGTAATTGAATCAGGCGATCGCAAAATTGCTGAAGAAGCACTGCGACAATCAGAAATGCAGCTCAGACACCAAACTCAACAACTAGAGGAAGGACTGAAAGAATTACAACGCACTCAAACCCAAATGCTCCAAAGTGAAAAAATGTCTTCTTTGGGACAATTGGTAGCAGGTGTTGCTCACGAAATTAATAATCCAGTTAACTTTATCTATGGCAATATTGCACCTGCTCATGATTACATTCAAGACTTACTAAACCTGATTAAGCTATATCAAAAATACTATCCTGATCCAGTTACTGTTATTCAATCAGAAATTACAGCTATAGACCTAGAATTTTTAATGACAGATTTACCTAAGCTCCTATATTCAATGAAAATAGGAGCAGATCGTATTCGGCAAATCGTCCTTTCTCTGCGAAATTTCTCTCGCCTAGATGAAGCTGAATATAAAGCAGTTGATATTCATGAAGGAATTGATAGTACGTTATTAATTTTAGAACATCGCCTCAAAGCAAAACCTGATTATCCAGGAATTAAAATTATTAAAAAATATGGAGATTTGCCTCTAGTCCAGTGCTATGCAGGTCAACTCAATCAAGTGTTTATGAATATTTTAACTAATGCAATTGATGCCTTAGAAGAACGGGATGAACAACGCACTCAACAGGAAATACAACAATCTCCTAGCGTGATTCAAATTTGTACAGAAATAATTAGTAAAAATCAGATTGCAATTAAAATTGCCGACAATGGTCTGGGTATACCGGAAAAAATAAAACAACGCATTTTTGACCCCTTCTTTACGACAAAACCAATTGGTAAAGGTACAGGAATGGGTATGTCAATTAGTTATCAAATTGTGACCCAAAATCATCATGGCACTCTTGAATGCATTTCATCTCCAGATCAGGGTACGGCATTTGTGATTGTCATCCCTCTAAAACAGCAGATCAGTCAAGATTACCCAATAGAATGACAATCATCAGATCATGGCGCGAATCTGAGATTGTGCAGCAGCCTACAGTTTCATAGAGAATTGGGATTAGAAGTTGTAAATTAATAACTATTTACTCACTCATAACTCCTCACTTCTAACTAATTATGGAACGCCTTGTAAAAACCGGATTTGGCTGGCGTATTGGCTGGAACCCCGATGCACCTGAATTTAAAGGTTTAGTGGGTACAGATGATTGGGCGATTGAATTAACCGAAGCCGAGTTGAATGATTTTTGCCGTCTACTAGCACAGCTGGCAGATACCATGAAGCAACTCGCCACTGAATTAATGGAAGAGGAAAAAATTGCTTGTGAAGCCGAAAGCAATTTATTATGGATGGAGGTGGAAGGCTATCCTCATGATTACAGTCTGCGCCTCATCTTGAATACAGGGCGATGTGTAGAAGGTAAATGGGATGCTTCTGCTGTTCCAGATTTACTGCAAGCTACTGGGATGCTTAAGGTTTTTTAAATTTGCCTCTTGATTATCCTATAGTTTTGCTATACGATAGTAATTCTGAGCGGGGCGTAGCGCAGCTTGGTAGCGCGCCACTTTGGGGTAGTGGAGGTCGTGGGTTCGAATCCCGCCGCTCCGATTAATGATAAGCCATGCCTGCTAGTCTTTTCAGAAGATTAGCAGGCTTTTCAATCATGTCTACGAGACTATAGCAAACCCTTAACACAAAATAATTCCAAACTTCACTACAAATAATAATTTAAATTGGCACAGGCAGCCTGGGCAAACTATCATTTAACCATTCGCGCATATTATGTTAGCGGTAAATTTGCACCAGTTGATTAAACAATTCCTTGTCAGCGAAACCATTACGTCGCAGTATATTTAACTCTCGGTTGATTACTTGAGTTATAGAACTACGAAACGCCTTTTTTAGAAAATTAACTTCACCTTTTAACATTAATAAATTGCCACTGCGATCGCAATTTATTAAAAACTAGAAATAGCGCATAATGATGTTATTTTAAAAGATAATCAACAACTTCCCTGTCACTTTGCCTTGATAACTCTTCTAAACTCAAACGTGTATAAATAAAAATTTGGGATGTTACTCATGCTCAGACGCAAAAGCAGCCGTAAAATTTCCTTGGTGGCTATGCTTGTGCTTGTTATATGCTTTACTCTGGGAAGTGTGCGTTCATTTGGGCAAACAATTATGACATCAGCACCCCAACTGCTCACCGACCCATTTTTGCAGTTGCCAACTGAAACCTCAGTGCGAGTAGTTTGGTTTACTGAGTTTGCTGGTGTTAATCACACAGTAACTTCCGGTGAAAATCTTAAACAAACTACTAAGGCAAATACTACCAAACTCAGTCGCACCCGTGAAGACCAACACTCAAGAGTTGCCAACCAAACCCAAGATGGGCAAGTTTATCAAAAACCTGTCCAGCGTGACATCTGGCGACATGAAGCTGAAGTAACTGGGTTAACTCATTTGCGGGTAAATTATCGCGTCACGAGTGTGCGAGAAGATGGCGAAACTGTTAACAGCGATGTTTTTACCCTTGCAGCTACTCCCAAACCAGATACACCATTAAAAATTTTACTTACTTCAGATCATCAATTAAAGCCGATGACAGCAGCAAATCTGCAAAAGGTGGTAGAAACAGTTGGACGAGTTGATGGAGTATGGTTTGCTGGTGATTTAGTCAATGTTAGCGATCGCGCCTCAGAATGGTTTGATGATAATAGGGGTGGTGCGTTGTTTCCCGGTTTACAAGGTCGTGCTAAATATGAAATTACACACGATGATGTTAAGACAACCTACACTGGTGGACAAATAATTCAACATGCACCCATGTTTACTTGCATTGGTAATCATGAGGTAATGGGGCGATTTGGCAGGATGGGAAGTTTAAATGATGAATTTGATGATACAATTCCCCGTGCAGTTGCTCAAAGAATTTACCAAGACAAATCTTTAATCGATAATTCTTTTAATACTAATACCTACGAAGAAATTTTTTCTTTACCTAAAAGTAAAGAGGGTGGAAAAAGGTATTATGCAATCAGCTTTGGTGATGTGCGTTTGGTGGTACTGTACGCTACAAATATGTGGCGGACCCCTAGCTTAGGTGGAAAGCATAAGGGAAGATATCGAGAAGCAGAAAAGGATTTAAATAATCCTGAAAATTGGGGTTATGGACAGCTAATTTATGAGCCAATTACTAAAGGCAGCAGGCAGTATAATTGGCTAGAGACAGAACTAAATAGCCCTGAGTTTAAACAAGCAAAATACAAAGTTGTAATGTTTCATCATCCACCACACACTCTGGGTGATAATATAGTTCCTGCTTATACAGAACCAGTTCAAATAATTGAACGGGATGGGAATAATATTAAAGCAGTGCGTTATGAATACCCGAAAGACGCTGATTATATTAACCGTGATGTTGTCCCTTTATTAGAAACGGCTGATGTGCAATTAGTATTTTATGGGCATTCCCATTTGTGGAACCGCTTTGTTAGTCAGAGTGGAATGCACTTTTTAGAAACATCTAATGTGGGCAATACTTACGGTGCTGCGTGGGGTGACAGAAAGCGAGAAGTGCCAATTGGATATCAAGAGGATTATGTTAAGCTTGGCGATCCTAATGGGTTAGAACCGATAGTGCCAACAATTTCGCCTTTGTTGGGTGAAGATGGAAAGCCGATGCCTTATATTGCTAGTAATGATATTACGGTTTTCAGTATCTTCGATACGGGGACGGGTACGATAAGTAGTTATCACTTTGATACTCGCAAGCCTGATTCGGAAGTATTGAAGTTTGACGAATTTAAGTTGAAATAGCCAAGGCAATGGAATTCGCAGCTATACAAACAAAGTCCGCCGAGGCGGACTTTGTACAGCATTTCATTAATTCGTAGCAAATTAAATTTGGCAATGCCAATGCATCGGCTGACAATGTCAACGCATCGGCTGACAATGCCAATGCATCCCCTTGCATTAAAAACGCTACGATTTTACGCAAAGCTGTACTAAAAAAATTGAGGGTTTGAAGCCACGGAGGTCGGTTTTGCCTGTGTAGACGAGGTTTATAACCGCCGATTTCACTTAAGTTCACAGGAGTGGATTATAGACTAGCGATCGCTTCGGCAACTAGTTTAGAAACAAAGGGCAAAATATCCTGGCTCTTAGCCTGGGCTTTACCTTCAGTAAATACTACTAAAAGATAAGGGCGCTGTTCTGGTATTTCAATATATGCTGCATCATGGCGCACTTGACTTGTCCAACCTGCTTTTGACCAAATTTGAGCATTTTCAGGAAGTCCGCTACCCAAGAAACCTGTTACCTGATTTTCCTCGGTGTCAGTGGGTAAATCGTTGAGACTACGTTTGAGCAAAGCCATCATTGCTTGCGATCGCGCACTTGAAACTGCTACCCCACCTACAATACTATGCAGTAACCGAGCGATCGCATTTGTTGTCAACATATTGCGATTTTCCAATAACTCTCCTACAAACGCCCGTTCTCGCCCATAAGGGCCATCACCCCAAGTTTTTTGGCAGACGTTAATCGTTTCCATTTCTTCCCAACCCAATGATTGGTAATAGCGGTTAACAATATTACGTTGGTATTTCCAGGTTTCAAAAGGCCCGGTTGGTAATTCTGGCCCTGATGTAGTACCACTCAAAATATCCACAACCAAGCTGGTAGCATCATTACTAGAGTCCACAATCATATCCCGCAAGGCTCGCTCCAACTCCTTGGAGTTTTGAGTCATACCTTTTTCTAGCCATTCGTTTACCGCAACTAGGTAAAATAGTTTGACTATACTGGCGGGATAAATCCGCTCAACACCACGATAAGTAAAACCACGAACTGGATGATCCCAGAAAGCGTTGGGAGTTAGCGCACCACCAGTATTTACTCGCACTGGGGGATCGTAAACAACCCAAGTTATGGCAATTTGGTTACGCGCTAAGGTCGGAAATGCTGCCCAAGTTGCATCTAAAATGCCATTACCAAGGTTTTCCAGTTGCTCGTCTTTATTAAAAAAAACCATTCTCTAATAATGTCCTTTAATTTAAAATCACAAATCCAAAATCCAAAATCAGGGGAGTATCAGTGTTTAGCTAATCTGAATTTATATGATTCTCCTGAATGTACACGCTTGGCAACTCAATCTGCATCTGGAAGACATTTATGGGTAACATCAAATCATCAAAATTTAGCTGTCGAGGTGTATTTATGTGAAGATGACTATCCGGGATGGGTATCTCTTTTAAATTTTGATTCATTACAATCTGCTACTGTACCTTATCAGGCTGCAACATTTTCTGAATCTGAGATTAAAAAACTTCTCGCAGATGTCATCGCCTTTACTCAAAAAGCAATGCAACACTCAAATTATTACCTTTGGGGTGGTACAGTTGGGCCAAATTATGACTGTTCGGGGTTGATGCAGGCGGCATTTGCTTCGGTAGGTATTTGGTTACCTAGAGATGCCTATCAACAGGAAGGATTCACCCAACCAATTACTATTGCAGAATTAGCAGCCGGGGATCTGGTATTCTTTGGAACTAGCCAAAAAGCAACTCATGTCGGACTTCATTTGGCGGATGGTTATTACATCCATAGTTCTGGGAAAGATCAGGGACGGGATGGGATTGGGATTGATATTCTCTCGGAACAGGGAGATGCAGTTAGTAAGTCGTACTATCAGCAGCTACGAGGTGCTGGTAGAGTTATCAAGAGTTACGAACCACAGAGACGCACAGGACGCTGAGGTATATGAGGAGTGGGTTAGTTGATCAAGGGTTGAGTGAGGAAAATGGGGCGATTTCTGTAATTGTCCCAGATGTTTCCGTCGTGGTGCCTATACATAACGAGGTGGAAAGTCTACCGCTTTTATTAGATGCGATCGCATCTACTTTATCCTCTAGTCAGGTAACTTATGAAATTATCTGTGTAGACGATGGTTCTACAGACGCTTCCGGGGATTTTCTCAAAAAGGAGGCGCAAACCCGCACTGATTTAAAGGCGGTGATTTTGCGTCGCAACTACGGACAAACTGCGGCGATGGCTGCTGGATTTTATTATGCAGTCGGCAAAGTGATCGTCACATTAGATGCTGATCTCCAGAATGATCCGGCTGATATCCCCATGTTATTAGCAAAGTTGGATGAGGGTTACGATTTGGTAAGTGGTTGGCGGCAAAAACGCCAAGATGGCGCTGTAAATCGGTTACTTCCTTCCAAAATTGCCAATTGGCTAATTCGCCGTACCACTAGCGTGAATATTCATGACTATGGCTGTTCGCTGAAAGCCTATCGTGCAGAACTGTTGGCGGATATGAACCTCTACGGAGAATTACACCGATTTTTACCTGCGCTGGCGTACATTGAAGGAGCTAGAATTACCGAAATGCCAGTGCGTCATCACGCCCGCCGCTTTGGCCGTAGTAAGTATGGGATTTGGCGGACATTCCGGGTGTTGATGGATTTGTTAACCATTCTGTTTATGAAAAAATTCCTCACCCGCCCAATGCACGTTTTTGGGCTGTTGGGCTTGATTTCGATGGTTTCGGGGACAGCAATCGGAATTTACTTAACTTTCGTCAAATTAGCTTTAGGACAGATGATTGGCAATCGCCCCTTGCTGATTTTGGCAGTTCTCCTGCTAGTAACTGGAGTGCAGTTGTTTTGCTTCGGGCTTTTGGCAGAATTACTCATGCGTACCTACCACGAATCCCAAGGAAGACCCATCTATCGCGTGAGAGAAGTAGTAGCAAAAAATGTTAAGTAACGTAACAATAGTTATTAGTCATTGGTCATTAGTTACGAGCAACAAAGGACAAATGACTAATGACAAAAACCATTAAATTGCATCTACCTTGAAAGCATTTAATACCTTTGATACCAAACTGCGGCGCAATCTGCTGGTTTTGTTTACGGCAGGTTTATTATTCTGGTCGAGTTTGTCTGCGCTCTTACCAACCTTACCGCTTTACATCGATAATGTGGGCGCAAGTAAGCAAGAAATTGGGATTGTGATGGGCAGTTTCGCCATTGGCTTATTGCTATCTCGCCCGATGCTGGGGCGGATAGCCGATAAACGTGGTCGAAAAATTGTCTTGTTAATTGGTACGATAGTAGCTGCGATCGCACCTTTCGGTTACTTGGCAACCCAATCTCTTGGGTTATTAATCCTGGTGCGGATTTTTCATGGCATTAGTATTGCCGCTTTTACCACTGGCTACAGTGCCTTAGTCGCAGATTTAGCTCCCACTGAAACTCGTGGCGAAATCATTGGTTACATGACCTTAGCAACTCCCCTTGGTTTGGCAATTGGCCCTGCCTTGGGTGGGTATTTGGAAGCTACAAGTGGTTACGGGATATTATTTCTCTTCTGTGCCGAATTGGGTTTTGTCGCTCTCTTGGAGATTGTACAAGTCACGAATCCGCCAGTGCAGACACAACAGCAAACTGAAGAAAACGATCGCAACTTTTGGCAAATTTTGGGCAGTCCACGGGTGAGAGTTCCAACAATAGTTATGTTGTTGGTTGGTTTATCCCTCGGTGCTGTACATACTTTTGTGTCATTATTCCTCAAATCCACTGATGTGGACTTCAATGGTGGACTGTTTTTTACAGTTGCGGCAATTTCTAGTTTTAGTATCAGAGTCTTTGCTGGTAAGGCAAGCGATCGCTTTGGTCGTGGTTTATTTATCACATTTGGTATTTTTTGCTATGTTTTAGCGTTAATACTACTGTGGCAGGCTGACACCGCGATGTTTTTCTTACTGGCTGCGATCGCTGAAGGTGCTGGTAGTGGTACACTCATCTCCATGATGGTGACAATGATGGCAGACCGTTCACTGCCACAAGAACGGGGTCAAATTTTTGCTATATGTATAGCTGGACTTGACTTGGGAATTGCGATCGCTGCTCCTCTTCTGGGTATTATTGCCGAACAGGTAGGCTACCGAGATATGTTTGGCTACGGTGCTGCAATCACCTCTATTGCACTTGTTATCTTCCTTACCCAATCGAGCAAAGACCTATCCAACTCCCTGCGCTTTGCACTAGGTCTAGCTCCAGATGCCTACGCCTTGAAAAACTTAAAAAGTTAGGAGTGAGAAACTTTAATCTCTCACTCCTAACTTTCAACTCTTAGCCTTTCAAAACGGGCGAGGAGGGATTCGAACCCCCGACACCGTGGTCCGTAGCCACGTGCTCTAGTCCACTGAGCTACACGCCCTCACCGACAATCTATATTAACACGTTCTAACTAAATGGCGCAAGATAATTTTCCATCTAATTTTGCCAACTTAACCCATCTAGATCAACACGGACAGGCACAGATGGTAGATGTGTCTGATAAAGCACCTACCGTCCGCCAAGCAGTAGCTGCTGCCAATGTGCGGATGCTGCCAGAAACTTTCGCTGCTATTCAAGCCGGAAATGTTCCAAAAGGCGATGTATTGGCAACTGCAAGATTGGCTGGGATTATGGCAGCCAAGCAAACAGCCGCCTTAATTCCTCTGTGTCATCCGTTGCCCTTGCAAAAAATCGCAGTCGAAATTATACCCGAACCGCAACTACCTGGTTATCAAATTCAAGCCACTGTCAAAACCAAAGCTGAAACTGGTGTAGAGATGGAAGCCTTAACTGCCGTTTCTGTGGCTGCCCTGACTTTATACGATATGGCAAAAGCTTTAGAAAAGTCGATTCAAATTGAATCAATTCGTTTAATAAGTAAGAGTGGCGGGAAATCAGGAGATTATTCTCTGCCAGAGCAATAAACTACCGGGTAACCCCAATGTAATTTTGTGCGAACGAGGAATTTGCACCTTTGACCGACAATATACGCGGAATATCCTTGATATATCTGCAATCTTAGTGTTGCGATCGCTAACTCATTATAAAGGGGATTGTGGTCTATTTGCTCAAAGGTCGTCATCGAATTTAACGCGTCGGCTTTTGACTTTTAATTCGATTATGACTGGTTATAAGGGTCTAATAGCAACCACTGCCCCAAAAACCTTAGAATGAATAGGGTGTATTTAAATCTGTAGCAAATATTTATGCCTCCTCGTTGGCCTCGCAAACCCGATCGCAAAGACCCTGATTACCGCAAGATCGATGACCGGATGAATTTTGCTGTGCATGTAGCGATCGCTGCTACGATTAATTCTGGTTTGTGGTTTTTCCACATCTTGAAAGGCACTACTTGGGAGTGGCTGCCTTGGGTGACTTTAAGTTGGACAGGAATTTTGTTGGTGCATCTGATTTATATTAGTGCGATCGCTAACTACACCGAAACTCCACCAAAATCCACCTGAAGATGGATTACTCATGCTGGGGCGATTGTAACCTCTGGTAGTAGAATTAGCCTGTTAATTGAGCCATAATGTAAAAAAGCCTGAGATTTCGCACTTTTTCTTAATGTAGGGTTATTTTTATGGCTAAGACTAACACCACAGAACTACTAGAAGCCCTAGCAGCTGAAATTGGCGAAAACGTCTACATAGACGTTGCCAAATGGCATCTTTATTTATCTAATGCCAAACTGCATACAGTTGTTGCCGAACAACTGTATCCTTTAATTACTTCCAACGCTGTAAATGAAGACCGAGTTTTACAGGTCTTGGGATCGATTCCAGTAAAAATTGGCGGCGGAAAACGTGAAGTTCCTTTAATCGATTTACTACCCCTGCAATGCCAAGTTAATTTAGTTGATATTTTGGAAAAATATCAACGCGACTTTTAATTGCTAAAACTAAGATTATCTTACTTGGACAATTTTGTTAATCAGCATTTCCTGATTCGAGTTTCGCTTCTGAATTAGGTATATGTTTACTGTGTCTATTTTATAAAATTAACTCTACAGATACACACAAATGAATCTTGTGTAATTTATGTGTGGATATCTGATAAAAATTTCCTTTAACAATTAGGGAATCTCCGCGTTCAAAATCAGTTTAGATTTGAGCTAGTTTATCTTAAAACTCGCTTTGAACTTCCATGCAAACTCATTGAGGCAATTTCTATGCTTTTACAAGTCAAAGATAGTGGCGAATTGGTAAAGATTGTTGAAATTCAGGAATTACTTGATCCGAATAATGATGTTGTTCACGCAAAAGATCAAGAAGGTCAAGAAGAACAGGAACCTGAAACTTTTAAAAAAGAAAATCTCGTTTTCCCTTCAGGTGAAGTTTTACCACGCTGTTGGTTAGATTCAGATTATAGACGCAACAACGGTTAATTCTTATCAAATCAGGTAATTCCTAATAATAGGAGCGCACATCTATGCGCCCCTATTATGTACTATATTATGAGGCAGCTTTTTCTCCTACTATCACTGTTTCAGTCTGTTGAAACTTCGGGAAAAATGTTTTATTAATCCAGTCAGTTAAGATGTAAGACAGTAATCCCAAAGGCCCAGCAAATAAACACAGTGCAAGGGAGTGAATTGTCCAAATACCTGTTTTTTGCCCTTCCAAATAAATCCAGCGGCCGACGAATAAATCCATGACTAAAAAATGAATCCAACCTGTTGCAGCAGCCGTTTCGTCTGCAAAAAATTTAGCGATATCGGCTAATTGAGGATTCGATAAAGCTTGGGCGTTTTCTGGTGTAATGCTGGTGATGAACAAATACAAATACACCCCAGCTAATACCAGAAACGGCAAATATGATGACATAATCTGCCGTGTAACTTTCCAATTTGGTAATAAAATCATCAACGCCCAAAAAGGCAATACGAAAAGATTGGCAATGTTAAATAGTTGAGATATCGTCATAGTTATGTCAGGTAATAAGTGAAGATTTAAATTAAGTGTTAGGAGCGAGATATTAGGAAATTTCTAGTTATTACTATTGTTTATTATTTTTAATCAACTAGTACACAACGGTGGAAATAAATTTATTATTCTAAGTTAATTATAACCGCGTAATTAACCCTAGATAAGGAGCTTAAGCTCTTTATTAAAGGATTAAAAATGTGTACTAGTTCTTTTTAACTCCTAACTTACAAAGCTACTAGCTGCGATTCAATTTCTGAAGACTTCAAATCACGCCCGATAAAAACTAAGCGTGTTTGCCTGGCCTCTTCAGGTTTCCAGGGGCGATCATAAAATTTATCAAATCGGGTTCCCACACCTTGCATCACTAAGCGCATGGATTTATTTGGCACTGCCACAAAGCCTTTAATCCGATAAATTTCTTGTTGTTGTGCTAATTTCTCTAACTGCTGTTGCAGCTTTTCTGGATCAAAGGTACGATCCAAAATTAAATTAGTTGAAGTAATTTCTTCGTCGTGGTTGTGGTCTTCTTCGGTATCGTGATGACTAGGACGAGAATCTAAATTGTCTTCAACTGCGGCTTGGAATCCTAATAATATAGATGCGTCTAGTTGAGAACGTAGGCGTAGCCCGTCGGAGGCATCGCTCTCGACAATTTTCACCATTCTAGGCAACTCTTGCTTAATCAATTCCTCAACTCTGGCTTTTGTCTCAGCATCCACCAAGTCAATTTTATTCAACACCACCAAGTCTGCACAAGCGAGTTGGTCTTCAAACAATTCTTGCAAAGGTGTTTCGTGTTCTAGACTATCATCTGCTTGTCGCTGGGCTGCGATCGCCTCTAGATCGCTAGCAAATGTCCCCGCCGCTACAGCTGCACAATCTACCACGGTAATTACAGCATCCACAGTGGCGGCGTTGCGAATTTCTTGCCAGCGAAAAGCCTTCACCAGTGGTTTTGGCAAAGCTAAACCAGAGGTTTCAATCAAAATGCAGTCGATGCTATCCCGCCGCTTGATTAACTCTTGCATCATCGGGTAAAACTCTTCTTGCACGGTGCAGCATAAGCAGCCGTTGGTTAATTCAAAGATATTACTGTCGCCCTCCTCACTATCTTCCGGGCAAACTTGACAGGATTTTAACAATTCGCCATCAATACCGAGTTCGCCAAATTCATTGACTACAACGGCAATGCGGCGTCCTTGGTTGTTTTGTAGCAGGTGGCGAATTAGGCTGGTTTTTCCACTACCTAAGAAGCCTGTAATCACTGTGACAGGAATTTTTGTTGCCATTATTTAATTAATTGTGCCTCTTTATATTTTCCCTGATCGCTGACTAGATTAGAAATCAGGGTTTATATAGTCTGTAGGTAAGATTACCGCAAATGAATTCTGCTAAAACTATTAAGCTGTTGATAAAACAAGCAAAATATGCTGAGAACATAAAAAACTACCAGGAGGCGGAAGACCTTTGGCTATCAGTAATCAAACAAAAACCTAATGATGTTCTAGCTTATGTGAGATTAGCAAAGCTATTATCTTATCAGAATAAAACAGAAGCGGCGTTGACATTTTATGAACAAGCCCTCCTCATTGAGCCTAGTGTTCAAATATACACTGATTTAGGAATGTGGTTGTTAGATATACAAAAACCAGAAGAAGCGATCGCTGCATTTCGTCAAGTAATTGCTCTTAAACCCAAGGGGTATGATGAATATATATACAAAATGTTAGCTACAGCACTCATACAGCAGGGGAAACTAGATGAAGCTTTAGCTATTTGCTATCAAGTAATTGAACTTAATTATCACCTTCAAACTTGTTTAATTACTGGTCAGGCAATATATGACAAGCAGGGATTTTCCTCTGTTATGGCTGCTTTTGGCCAATTCGCTGCTAAAGTTCAGCCGCAGCCTATATCTGGTCTTTACTACAGACTAGGTAATTATATATTATTTTATTACAGCGATAAAAACGATGAAGCGATCGCTGCTTTTCAAGAAGCACTTAGACTCAACCCTGGTCATCAACACACAGCGCAAGCTCTTAACAAGCTCCAACATAATAGCCATGATCGCTAACAAACAGCAGTAGGGACAACATCCCCGCGATCGCCTGATTTTATTCAGGTGAACCCAAGAAGCTTGCCCCTAGATTTACAAAATTTTACTTAATAAAGTTTACTCAGCAGTGACGAGTTCAGTACTGCCACGTGTCCGTCGCCGTGTGAGGCTGTTGTAGAGCATTACACCAACCGCCTTGATCAAATTGCCTTCCAATTCTTGGAACATCGTCATGTTCATGCCAAAGGCGGCGTTAGCTTCATCAACGATGCGATCGGTTGTCGCATCATCAAGGGGTAATTCATCCAAAGTTTGACGATATTTCGCTTTGAATGCTTTTTCATCAGGAATCTCTGGAAACTCATAAAAGGCTGTTCCTTGCCCATCAGACAAATTCATCGCTGTTACAGCAATGTTTTTGAGAATTTGTCCCCCGGATAAGTCACCCAAGTAGCGAGTGTATGAATGAGCTATTAACAGTTCCGGTTCTGTGGCAGATATTTCTCGGATGCGCTTTACATAAGCTTCACCTGCCGGAGATAGCTTAATTTGCTCTCTCCAGTTAGCACCAAAATAATAACTCAGGTCTTGCTCTAAGGTATACTTGCGGTTTAGCTGGGGAAAGTTAATTTTAGAAAGAATTGGGTGCTGGCGATGCTTCTCCATTTCTTCTTCCATCGCTGAGTAGACGAAGTAGAAGTTAGCAACTAGTTTCCGGTAAGAGTTTTTCTCGACTACTCCTCTTAAAAAGCACTTGACAAAACCTACATTTTCTGCCATTGTGTGGGCTTTCTTAGTGCCTACACGTAATTTGGTTGCTAAATTGCTGCTCATGCTAAATTTCTCAACTTTAAAAAGTTAACTGCCGAAGTTCTAATTCACTAACGGCTAAAAAAGCCATTAAAACGTTACCTTAAAACTATTTGATGAGAATTTATATTAAAATTTTTTAAGCACCTGCATTTTTGTAGCTTTTTACACACTTGTGAAACTTAGGGGATATAATTTTACATTTCAGTCTTTTGATTCTTTTGTTCTTATTAGCTGAATTTTGCTTTCATTCTCAGCTTTCCTAAAAAACACTTTTGCTGAAATTTAGGTAATATTTATTACAGTTTATCTTGGGTTGGTAGGATTCCAAAGTGTGAACTAATAAATATAAAAATCAAAGCTAAGGTAGAGGGCATAAAAGAAATAATTAGCTAAAATATGAAAACTTTACTGCTAACCTAAAAACTAATACTGACTTCATGAAAAATTTACAATTCAAGAAGTAATAATTAGGGATTTTTACGTAGACAATACTGCTCTAGAATGAATTTGTAAGAAATTGCTGAATCAAGTTTTAAGTGCTATTTTTCAGTGTGATTGTGTGGAGTGTTTAAACATATGGTTTCATCTATAACTCGGACACCAGGCATTCCTGGGGGTTCTGCTTCCGAAGTTGATGTATTGGGCAAAGGGATTGAGAGCAGTTTCGCATTGAATTCAATTCCACTACCAGCAAATCCTTTATTTGGCACAGATGGTATTCGCGGACGAGTCGGAGAATTACTCAGTGCGCCCTTAGCATTACAAGTTGGTTTTTGGACTGGAATTGTTTTACGTAACCATGCTACTAAAATCGGGCCAGTCATTCTCGGACAGGACTCCAGAAACTCCAGCGATATGCTGGCAATGGCTTTGAGTGCAGGATTAACAGCAGCAGGATTAGAGGTTTGGTATTTGGGATTATGTCCCACTCCTTGCATTGCTTATCTTACCAGCATCACTGATGCCATCGGCGGAGTGATGATTTCTGCTAGCCACAATCCCCCAGAAGACAATGGTATTAAGATTTTTGGTGGGAATGGTGGGAAGTTACCGCAAATATTGCAGGCAGAAATTGAAGCTGGGCTGCGTGGCAAGGTATCACCTATTGCTAAAGTCAGTAATTACGGACGGCATTACTCACGTTTCGAGTTAGTGGGGCATTATAGCGAAGCATTGAAAAAACCCTTGAATGGTGCCCTAAATCTTCAGGGAATGAAGATTGTTTTAGACTTGGCGTGGGGAGCAGCAGTAGGATTAGCACCATTAGTATTTACAGAAATGGGGGCAGAGGTGATCTGCTTGCATAACGAAGCAGATGGCGATCGCATTAATGTTAACTGCGGTTCCACCCACCTAGATATTCTTGCAGCCACAGTCCAAGAACACAACGCCGACATCGGCTTTGCCTTTGATGGGGATGCCGATCGCGTCTTAGCAGTAGACAATACTGGAAGGCAAGTTAACGGCGATTACATTCTCTACCTATGGGGACGGCATTTACAGCAAAACCAACAACTGCCAGACAACCTGATTGTATCTACAGTCATGGCCAACTTAGGCTTTGAGAAAGCTTGGCAACAAATTGGTGGTAACTTAATTCGCACCGCAGTCGGCGATCAATATGTGCAAGCCGAAATGTTGCGGACTGGGGGAATGTTAGGTGGCGAACAATCAGGTCATATTCTTTGCCGTCATTATGCTGTGACTGGAGATGGCTTGTTAACAGCATTACATATAGCAGCTTTGGTAAAAGAGACGGGTGTTTCCTTGAGCGAATTAGTAGATCAAAGCTTCCAGACCTATCCGCAATTGTTACGGAACGTGCGAGTCGTAGATCGCGATCGCCGTTTGGGATGGCAAAATTGCGAACCTGTGCAACAAGCGATCGCTCTTGCTGAAGCTGCAATGGGTGATTCCGGCAGAATTTTGGTTCGCGCCTCTGGTACAGAACCAGTGATCAGGGTTATGGTGGAAGCTGCTAACGCTGAACTTACCAGCTACTGGGCAAATGAATTAGTTTCAAAAGTCCAAAAACACATAGCAGTCTAAGTTACTCCCTTCACCGTGTAAGATTACTTATCTACTTTTCCTTTGTGTGCTTCGCATCTTCATGTTTCGTTAAATTAAGTAGTCTTTGCGGGGAAGGGAATAGCTACTATCTCACCTTTCAAAAACAGCTTCTGTAAATTAATCAGCTTTGGTGATTTGCGGAAGATGTAGTATTTTAATTTGCACTTTTAAATTTTAAGTATGTTGTAAACCTCTTTTCTAACAAGGAAAGAGGTCTGTGTGTGTTGTATCTTGAGTTATCTTTTATAAGGTAATAATATGCTTGTTTTTGTTATCCCACTTAAAAGTCCGCAAGTTTCCAATTCTTGGGAGCGTGTCACCCAA
Source organism: Nostoc sp. FACHB-888 (assembly GCF_014696655.1). Classification (NCBI taxonomy): domain Bacteria; kingdom Bacillati; phylum Cyanobacteriota; class Cyanophyceae; order Nostocales; family Nostocaceae; genus Nostoc; species Nostoc sp. FACHB-888. Next base: position 130,781 of record NZ_JACJQM010000008.1, read on the forward strand.
TCATTTGAAAGATGCATCAAATCAATTTGCAATCAAACCTCTCCTGATTTTCACGCTATTGTCGTTTGCCATGAACAGCCAATAATAGAATTTAATCATCCCAAGATCACGTACATTACAGTTGACTTTCCTGCTCCCAACGAGACAGATCGTATAGCTAGAGGAGACACAGATAAAGGGCGAAAAATCTTGAAGGGATTAATGTATGCTCGTAAATTTTCTCCAACTCACACTATGGCAGTTGATGCAGATGATTGCATTAGTAAAAACTTAGCCAAATTTATTAAGCAATATCCTAACTCTAATGGATGGTTTATCAATAAAGGTTATAAATATAAAGAAGGTAGTAAATATATATATATTAAAAGAAAAAATTTCTACTCAATGTGCGGCACATCTAATATTATCCGATATGATTTAAATTTCTTACCAGAAAATGCAGAATATAATCGGGGTTATGGATACTACAAATATTATATAGACCACGGTAAAGTCAAAGGCGTATTAGAAAGCAAAGCTAAACCTATTGAACCATTACCATTCCCTGGAGCAGTTTACATCGTAGAAACAGGAGAAAATCTTTTTTATGGTTCAATGAAGTTAAATTTCAATATTTTCGATCGAAAATCCCTAACTCAATCAGTTAAGGATGAATTTTGCTTGTACAGGCTCTAGCTATTCTAATCCATTTGTATGTAAGCTATAGATTGTTTTTTAAGGCTGATAGGCTACAGCGCCACTATGCCGAAATTCAAGTCAAAAAATAAAAAATCAAAAAAACAGGCTGAAAAAGAAACTCCTACTCTTAGCCTCAAAGAACAGTTAGCCCAAAAGCGCAAAGCTGCCCAAGCACGTAAAGAACTCGTTAGCTTACTCACCACCGCCATCTTTGGCAGTGTTTTAGTTGGCATTCTACTTTTTTTCGTAGGTGGAATTAAAGTGGCAGTCCCTGGCGTCTTAGGGATATTCGTCATATCCCTTTCCTACAAATACCCGCGCCAAGCTTTATATGCCTTCATCATTTACGTGCCTATTGGGGGTACTATCACTTATTACTTGGGCAATAGTCCCATACTCCAATTAGCTAAAGATGCCTTTTATGTTCCAGCCCTAATTGGACTTTGGCAGACTTGTCGTAAGCAAGGGCTACCCCTAATTATTCCCCAAGGTATTAAAACCCCACTTTATATTGTGTTGGGTTGCAGTCTGCTAACGTTATTGTTTGTTAATGGTGGCCAGCAGTTTAACCCGCCCAGTGTGGGATTATTGGAAAAAGTTGAGCAAGAAATACCCTTAGGCATGGGAATTCTGGGACTAAAAGTATTTTTAGGCTATGTCCCCTTGATTGGTTGTGCTTACTATTTAATTCGCGATAAGCGGGATTTTCTATTTTTATCCCGCCTCCAGATTGTCATTATACTGTTTTGTTGTGCGCTGGGATTTATCCAATATATTTTATTACTAACTGGTGTATGTCAAGGCACTAGAGGTCTTGAAGGAGATGCCTTATTTAGAGCAACACTTGAAGCTAGGTGTTATTTTGGTGGAGCGCTAGTATATAGCCCTCAAGAAGGGGTTATTCGCTTACCAGGGACATTTGTAGCCCCTTGGCAGTGGGCATGGTTCTTAATTGCCGGCACCTTTTTTAGCTTTGCCACCGGCTTCACCGATCCGTCGCCAATATGGCGGCTGGCCGGTTTAGGTTCTTTGGTAGCAGTCTTTATCAATGCTGTAATTTCTGGACAGAGAATCGCCCTAGCCTTAGTACCAATTTGCTTCGGGATTTTGCTATTGCTCACTGGTCAAATTGCCAACCTTAAACGATTTATCCCCATAGGGATAGGACTTGCCCTAGTTCTCGGAATAGCAATGGTGACTAACCCTGATGTTGTGCAACAGAGAACCGAGAGTTTTACAGGTCGGTGGGAGGCTTCACCACCTCAAGATTTTATCGTCCAGCAATTTGAAGAAAATTGGAAAAACGTAGACGGCCCCTTAGGAAGTGGCTTAGGTCGAGCAACTAACTCTGCCCGCGTAATGGGTAAAACTAAGCTGGTAGAAACCTACTATCCCAAAGTACTGTATGAAGTTGGAATTCTTGGAGTACTAGCTTTTCTAGGTTTGGTCACTAGTTTAACAATTATTAGCTTTAAAACCTATCGCTCCATAAAGAACCGTAATTTCCGCAGTTACGGAGCAGCTTTATGGGTGTTTATATTGTTTATTAGCTACAACACCTACTACTATCCTTTGGATGTTGATCCAGTTGCCGTCTATTATTGGTTTTTTGCGGGAGTTCTTTTTAAATTGCCAGAATTGGAGAAACAAGATATTGAAGATGCCAACCCTGATCAAAAAAACAAAAGAAAACGTCTAAAAACAATTTAAATGAAATAAAAATGGTAAAAGTTATCATAGCAGGTCAAAAGCACCTCAGCATTCCAAACCTACCTCGAAATTCTCGGCATACACTTATCTGCCCCAAGGCTTTCCCCGCAGGCAGATATCCTATAGACAAAGTTTGGCCTCATTTAGCTCCTTTAGCCAGCTTTCTTGCGTGGCAACCTGTATGGCAAAGATACCAAGCTATTCATTCTTTTAACAAAATTTTATATACGAATAAACCTTGGTTTCTCACCTTGGAGGATCATCGTGTTTTATACATAGAGCCTCATAATAAAGGTGAAGCTGCAATTTATGAATTCTTAAATAATCGATTAGCACTAGACAACTGTCAAAAAATCATTGCGATTTCCGATTACGCCAAGTTGAGATTCCTTAACCGGATGGAAGGTTGGAAGATAGAAGAAAAAGTAAGTAAGAAAGTGGATGTTATTCATCCAAACTTCCCAGTCAGGGTTAATCAAGCAAAACTTTATCAAGAACAGCAAAATCTCCAGCTTATATTTATCGGAAATCACATTGCTCGCAAAGGTGGAATTGTTGCTTTAAGACTAGCTAAGAAAGCTGAAAAACTAGGTTTACCTATTACTATACATATAATATCAGAACTGGCACATGGTTTTGGAGTGCCAACGGATTTTCCCGATCGCAGTAAATATGTAGATGATTTGAAATTACTTAATCTAAATAATGTTGTTTTTCATAAAAGCCTTCCTAATGACAAAGTTCTTGAATTATTATCGCGAAGTCATTTTCAATTAATGGCGACATTACATGATAGTTACGGCTATAGCATCGTCGAAGGATTTTCTGTCGCCACACCTGCGATTACGACAAATGTATGCGCTTTAACAGAGTTAGTTCGTCATGAGGAAAATGGTTATATTTTAGAATTACCAATTAATGAAATTAGGCACTGGAGCAATTGGCTACATGAAGAAAAAACCAAAAGTGATGAATATTGGGAAATTGTCAATAGTACTTATGATTATTTGGTAGAGCAAGCGTTTCAACAAATTATTCAATTTCTTGATAGAAGTGATAAACGAGAGCATTACGAATTTTTAAGTGCAGGAGCATTAGCTCAGGTGCAAATTGTGCATAACTCCGAAAAGCAAAATGAGTTTTTTGATAATCTTTATGCAGCAGCAGTGTAAACAATTGATTTTACAAAGCTATTATCAAAGAGGTAGAATTACTTTATAAAAAATCATGAATAATTGGCCATTAGTTACTGTGGTTATCCCGACCTATGGTCGAGAAGAAGCGCTACGAGATAGCATTGTAGATGTCTTGAAACAAGACTATCCAAATTTTGAAGTTTTAGTAGTAGACCAAACCCCAAAGCACCAACCAGAAATTCAAGCCTATCTAGAAGAGATGGCGGGGGCAGATAAAATTAAATGGTTACACTTAGATTGGGCAAGTTTGCCAGGGGCGCGGAATTATGCTGTGCGGCGCTCATCTGGTGAAATAATATTATTTATTGATGATGATGTTCAGCTAACCCCAGGATTGTTAGCAGCCCATGTGAAAAATTATTTGCAAAATCCAGAAGTGGGGGCTGTAGCCGGACGGGTATTTGACAGGATGAAATTGGGTGATTCTGGAGGAGATTTACAGATTGAATATCTGCCTCCCCAAGCTATGGACCCAGGAATTGCTTGGTATCATATTGATTTAGTACATACGATAAAACCCCAGCAAGTACTGACAGCGAGGGGTTGCAATATGTCATTTCGCCGCGAAATTTTTACTAAGTACGGGCTGAGGTTTGATGAGAGGTTTCGCGGTAGTGCAGTGCGCGAAGAGTCAGATTTTTGTTTGCGAGTGCGACAGACGGGATATAAGATTTGGTACGACCCAGAAGCCCATTTAGTGCATTTAGGCGAAGAAACCGGAGGCTGTCATGATATTAGTATGCGATCGCTCAAATATCAACTCACCTTTTATCACAACCATTTCCTACTAGGGCTGAAAAACCTGACTGCTACTCAAGCTTTACGCTTATACGCCCGTTTATTTGACTGTCACGTTCTAGGACACCCACCTTGCAACAAAAGCGGTTCCCCCATAAAAATTGCTACTCGCGCTATTTTCTATACTTTGGGTTTTTTCAAAGCTTTGGGTACTGTCATCCAATCACTATGGAACGATGGTCAAATTTATAGTCGATTGGATGAACAAGTTTAGTTATTGGGCATTGGGTATGGGGCATTAGTGAATAACAATTAATAAATATCAATGAAAATTTTAGTTGCTAGCCACACTTATATCGTAGACCTCAACTGCGAGAAATTACGCGCTTTATCTCAACTAGAACCCGACATTGAAGTGACAGTTGTAGTCCCAAAGCGCTGGAAACCAGGCGGCGTGCAAAACAGAATTATTGAAACTGAATACCGTGATGAAGGCACATTTAGAATAGTTCCCGTTTCTAATTTTAGTCAAAATCATCAGGGACTCCTTACCTTTGGCACTGATTTGATATCTTTATTAAAACAATTTCGTCCCCAAATCATCCAAGTGGAACAAGGGTCTAGGGGGCTAGCTTATACTCAGATGATTGTTTTAAATCAGCTATTAGGACTCAAGGCAAAAAATGTATTTTTTACTTGGTGGAATTTACCCTATGAACTGAAATTACCAGTTGCTTTATTAGAAAAATATAACCTCAACCACAGCCACGGCATCATTTCTGGTAATCAAGATGGAGCAGAAGTTTTGCGACAACGGGGATATAAAGGAGCAATTAAAGTCATGCCTCAACTGGGTATAGATGAAAATTTATTTACTCCTAAAGCTCAACCAGAATTAGCAGCGAAGTTAGGCATTGAAAAAGAAGATTTTATAGTAGGTTTTGTTGGAAGATTTGTGCAAGAAAAAGGCTTACTAACGCTTCTAAAAGCCTTAATTACGTTAAAAAATAAACTTTGGAAATTACTGCTATTGGGGCGGGGAGAGTTGCAAACCGAATTAATCAAAATTGCGGCAGAAAACAATATTAAAGAACGGTTAATTTTGATAGAAAGTGTTCCTCATGACGAAGTTACAAACTATATTAATTTAATGAGTACTTTGGTACTGCCTTCCGAAACAACTTACAAGTTCAAAACCTTAACTTCTGTTGGCTGGAAAGAACAATTTGGTCATGTGCTAATTGAAGCAATGGCTTGCCAAGTTCCTGTGATTGGTTCCGATTCTGGTGAAATTCCCTATGTAATTGGCGATGCTGGTTTAGTATTTCCTGAAGGTGATGCTCAAGCCCTAGCTAATTGCTTAGTTGAATTAATGGATAAACCAGATTTTGCTCATAGCTTGGGTGAAAATGGTTATCAAAAAGCAATGATTAAATATACAAATAATGCTTTGGCTAAACAGCAGTTAGAGTTTTATAAAGAGTTAGTCATTAGCAAATAAAAAATGAAAATATTACAAATTGTCCCTTCAATTTCTCTGATTTACGGTGGCCCCAGCCAAATGGTTCTAGGGCTAGCTCCAGCGTTGGTAAAAGAGGGAGTGGAAGTTACAATTCTCACAACTGATAGTAATGGTGATAATGGTCAAATACCTCTGAATGTTCCCTTAAATCGCCCAATTAAACAAGATGGCTATGAAATAATTTACTTTCGTTGCGCCCCATTTCGTCGCTACAAATTTTCTCTAGATTTATTAAACTGGCTAAAACGTCATGCTCACGAGTTTGACATAGCACATATTCATGCTCTATTCTCTCCCATAAGTAGCGCTGCTGCTATTGTGTGTCGTCAGCAAAAGCTACCTTATATTTTCCGCCCTTTAGGTACTCTAGATCCGGCTGATTTACGAAAGAAAAAACAATTAAAACAGCTTTATGTTGCAATTATAGAACGTCAAAATTTAGCTGGTGCAGCAGCAATTCATTTTACTAGCGATCAAGAAGCTAAAATATCAAAACGATTTGGCATATCTACACCAGATTTGGTGATTCCCTTGGGTGTGATTCCCCCTCAATCATCTCTTAAAAATGCATATAGTCAGTTAGAAATACCAAAGAATGTGCCAATAGTGCTGTTTATGTCACGAATTGACCCGAAAAAAGGGTTAAATTTGTTGATTCCAGCGTTAGAGAAGCTGTTAGCGATTAGTTATAAGTTTCATTTTGTTTTAGCTGGGACAAATCCCCAAGACCCAGATTACGAAAAAAAGATAATATCCCAAATTCAAAATTCACCACTGCGATCGCACACTACAATTACAGGCTTTGTCACTGGTGAACTAAAAGTTAGTTTACTACAAGCTGCTGATTTATTTGTCTTGCCTTCCTACTACGAAAATTTTGGGATTGCTGTAGTTGAAGCAATGGTTGCAGGTGTACCTGTAGTCATTTCTGACCAAGTTCATATTTGGCAACAGATACGTGATAGCGAGTCGGGTTGGGTAGGTACAACAGATGTGCAAGCATTGGTAGATTTACTGCAAGAAGCTTTGCAAAATCCCGCAGAACGCCAGCGACGGGGATTAAACGCCCAAAAGTATGCCTTGGAAAATTTTAGCTGGGATGCGATCGCAAAGCAAACAATCCAAGCTTACGAGAAAATTCTGGTAAACAAATCAATTTAACCCAACGCAGACAACAGTAGTTTTTGCCAAATAGGCGCTAGAACTGCTTTGACAACGATATCCGCAATCACAAAACCAATCCCAATTAATATATAAGTTTTAGGAAAGGGAGATTTAGGAACTTCGCCTCTGCAACTTAAAATTTTGTTTCAAACAGCTAAACTCCGATTGAGAAATCGGGGTTTTATGTCATGATGGCATACTAGAATATATATTGCCTTTCTAACTACAGGGAATCTCACATGGCTCTCCGTCTAGGTGACACAGTACCCAACTTTACGCAAGCCTCAACACACGGCGACATCGATTTTTACCAATGGGCAGGTGACAGCTGGGTTGTGCTGTTCTCTCACCCTGCTGATTTTACACCTGTTTGCACAACAGAACTCGGCACTGTTGCCAAGCTCAAACCAGAATTTGACAAGCGCAATGTCAAAGCGATCGCACTTAGCGTTGATGATGTCGAATCCCACAAAGGCTGGGTGGGAGACATCGAAGAAACTCAAAGCACTAGCCTTAATTACCCAATTTTGGCAGATGCGGATCGCAAGGTTTCTGACCTTTACGACATGATCCACCCCAATGCTAATGCGACTTTGACAGTGCGATCGGTTTTCGTGATTGACCCCAATAAGAAACTCCGCCTGAGTTTTACCTATCCTCCCAGTACGGGACGCAATTTTGATGAACTTTTGCGGGTGATTGATTCTCTGCAATTGACTGATAATTACAGCGTGGCAACACCAGCTGACTGGAAAGATGGAGAGGATGTTGTAATTGTCCCCTCACTGAAAGATCCAGAAGTACTCAAAGAGAAATTTCCCAAAGGTTACGAGGAAATCAAACCCTATCTGCGGATGACTCCTCAGCCTAACAAGTAAATCTGAGAATGATTTCGGATAAAAAGCAAAGAAGCAAAGTTATGTCTTTGCTTCTTTGCTTTTTTGCGTGAGAATATAGTCAGTTGGCTAGCCATCCGAACCTGGAGGATATCTCGATGTTTTCATCCCCTTTGGTTTTGCAAATTCCGTCATCAATGCAAATGACAGACGAACAATTTTTTGAGTTCTGTCAAGTGAATCGTGATTTACGCATTGAGCGAAATAAATTTGGAGAATTGGTAATTATGCCTCCTACTGGTTCGGAGACAGGAAACCGAGAAGGTAACATATTTGGGCCGTTGTGGGTTTGGTCGGAACAAGATGGTACAGGTATAACTTTTAGCTCTAGTACCGGATTTAAGTTATCAACAGGTGCAGAACGCTCTCCAGATGCTTCCTGGATTAAACTGGAACGATGGAATGCTTTATCTCCAGAACAACAGCGAAAGTTTGCACCCATTTGTCCAGATTTTGTAGTCGAACTCAAATCTCCAAGCGACAACCTCCAGACTTTGAAGGAAAAAATGGAGGAATATATGGATGAGCCAGGAATACAGTTAGGCTGGTTGATTGACCGTAAGCAGCGTAAAGTTTATATTTATCGTCCTAGATTGCCAGAGGAATGTTTGGATAATCCTGCTAGTGTAAGCGGCGATTTGGTGCTGCCTGGGTTTATTTTGAATATGAGTAAAGTTTGGTAAGAAAATTTTATTTAAACTCAGATTTAGGCTGGCGACGATACAGCAATTTAAATTGGTAAATTGGTCTGACATCTAACGGTAAATAATTACCTGAGCGTAGGCGCAGCCCGCCGTAGGCATCGCTATTCACCCGGTAAATACGAAAACCATCAAAGATATCAACATATTATGATAGGTGTAAATGTTTTTTTGCGTTCTCATCTATTAAGCATAACTTCTCAAGATTGAGTATTCAAAACGGGTTAAACTGCGTTTATAAACTGGCAGAGATTGGCAATAAATCTTAATCTATTATTTGTAAACACAAAAGTTATCTACATAGATTTTCTCAGAAGATATTAGAGGAAGTTACGGAGATAATTATCATGCCAAAAGAATATATGGAGAGTTTAGAAGCATTAGTTGATAAATTGACATTATCTGCAATCTTAGAAATGTTAGAGCGAATATGTCACAAAAAAGCAGAAAATCTGAGAACTCATTGGCAAGATGAGACTTCAGCAAAGCTTTGGGATAAAGCTGCTAGACAGATAGAACAGATAAATGTTGATATTTGATTAAACAATAAAGTCTGGTAAATAAAAGGGATTGGGTACTGGGAAAATTTGCAGTACTTACAAGACGCGAATTGTGTACCTAATCTTTTTTCTTCAAAACTGAAAAACATCTAACAGTAAAAAACCGAATCTGCCATGTCTGCGGCAGATTAACTAGCTGAAGCGTACACGCTCATTGCATTACTCTACTATCAATGGGTAGTGATAAGTCACGCGACCATTCATTCCAAGAGCCAAAATAATTTCTGGTAGAAATTCCTGCTTCTTCTAAGGCTATTAATGTATTAGCGGCTCTTGAACCCTTAAAGCAGTAAATGTATACAATAGACTCCGAAGTAATACCTATTGAGTGACAAATTTCTCGGATTTCATCTGGCGATCGCAACGTAGGGATTCCCAATTCAGAATTCATCAGACGATGCCATTCTAACCATACAGCGTTAGGGATTCTCCCTTTGCGAGGACAAAAATCAGGATGGTAGGGAGAAGAACTCAGCCCCAGCCATTCGTTGCGATGTCTACGACAAGCCGCTTTGCGTCTACGCGCACATCTAATTTAATGATTGCTGGATTGTCAATTGCTTGCAACATCTCGGTAGTAGTCACTATCATATCAGTGTTGGGATGCAATCTAAATATGCTGCTTTCACGTAATAGTACTTCATCGGTAATAGGCAATCCCTCTGTCAGCCATGCTCTATATCCTCCGTGTAAGATAGATACCTGAGCGCAACCCAAATATTTCAGTAAGAAAGCTGCTCGACAAGATTGACCATAACCTTTATTTAAACTATCTTCATACACAATTAACCGTTCCGCACCCGATATTCCCAGATTGCTCATAATTTTTGCAAAATACTCTTGTAATTCCTTTAATCCTGCTGGGTAGGAATTATCTAAAATATAGGTGAAAAAATCTCGAATATTTATAGCTTGACGAATATGAGAAGTAACAAAATTTTCAGGAGTTCGCGTATCGATAATAACAGCCCGTGATGACTTTTCTGCTAACAGTGACGTGAGTTCTTGAGGAGAAATGAGGAGTTTTGTATTCACGCTTTCATGCTTCTGTTATCGTGCCATTAGGCATTATCGCCCTTGGTAGATTTGCATTTTGAAATGCAAATTACAGAAGAATGAATGTTGAATGTTATAAGAGAATGTTTGTGGCTGTATTGTTTTAAAAATCAATTAATCAATTTAACAAGCACAAAACCTGGTGCAATATAGTTACCGAAACTCAGCTTGCTCAATTGTGGCACGGAAGAACTCTGAGTAACGGTCTGTCCCAAACCACCACCCGACACTCATCTGGGAGGGAATTGTAAAGCCGCCAAATGTATGTTATTTCTGAATTTCTCCACCAAAAGGAATGTAAGCAAAGCTCCCATCTTCTGTATGTTCTCCCCAACGTGGCAAAGAAAGCTTTAGCAGTTTGCCGTTAGTATCTATAACCAGTGTCAGCGTTACAGGTTCACCAGCAATCTTTAAGCTAGCTTGGATAGTTTTCTCATCAATTGCCTGCCAACTTACACCATATTCAGGTAGCAAAGCAGAAGGTAGCCAGATCAATTCTCCAACAAATCGGCCAATACTAGAGCGATTAATATCGGGACTGTGGGCATTTACCAAGGGAATCACTCCCCAAAGGAAGAACCGCATTCGACCCGATTTGTTTGCATAGTAATCAGTTCCCACAAATTGAGACAAACCGCTTCCAATAACTGGTTTCCAAACCAATCCTTTCAGCGCAGAGATTATCTCTTTTGCTTGCATTGGTATCCAGGGTTTATCTTGGGCCATCCTAAAACTGCCACTCATTTCTAAGCTGACAGAAGAAGCCACCGGAGTTCCCGGTGCGATCGCATGGAGAAAGTAGCGTTTTACAGGAGCAGGTAATTCTGCAACCATGTCTTCAGTAAAACTATGCTCTGCTGGGACTACTTCAAGCGATCGCCAAATCCGATCAACTTCTTGGTCGGCTCTTACCTTGTTGATGGCTAAAGCTATGAATGCGATCGCTACCAATGCACCAATGCTCAAGAAAATTTTGGTAACCATTTGCTCACCTCTGAGCATAAATAAAACTTTTACTTAATCAAAGTTAAATACTCATTCCGAAAATACCCCAACCTACTAAATACCGAGTTCAGGGCATTTTTACTACTAGAATAGCCCAGAATACACTTGTTTCTTTCTTTCCCCCTGCCGGACTAAGGGGGATAATTCGACGCTAAAATCCCTATGTATGCAAAGGCTTAGGTTTACTTATTATACCAGGATTTTCGCCACTGTTGCATTTGTTTAATTTCTATATCTTGGTCTTTGATAATTGCTTGAGCTAATTTTTTGATTTCAGGGCGCTGAGACTTACTTAAGGTATCTTTTGCCATTGTTACAGCCCCTTCGTGGTGAGGAATCATCGCATTGATAAAGCGCAAATCAAACTCAGCATCAGCTGCACCTAAGTTTTGGCTCATCATCATAGTTTGCATCTGGTCAGATGACATTTCCATCATGTGACCCATTTGGCTGTTGTAAGCCATTGGTTTATTTCCCGCATTGGGATACCAAACTTGTCGCCACTGCTTCATCTGAGTGATTTCTTGGTTTTGCGATTTAATGATATTGTCTGCTAGTTTTTTGATTTCAGGACGTTTTGATTTCTGCTGCGCTTCTTTAGCCATTTCCACAGCCCCTTGATGGTGCGGTGTCATAGCGTCGATAAATCGTAAATCAAAATTAGCATCGGCTGGGCCTAAATCCATTCCCATGCTGTGATTCATACCACCGTGGTTCATCATCTGCTGTTTGTCGTTAGCATTGGTGGCGGTTACCTCCGGCGCTTGGCTTTGATTCTGGGAAGCCGTATTGGTACAGCCTGTGATTAACCCACCGACTGAAGCGATCGCAGTAAAAGTTAACGCCAAAAAACCATTCCTCAAAGATAGCAGTTGCATAAGTCTCACCTCATAGTTTCCTAATTCTATATTTACTTATTAGCTTGGCAGCCAGAAATGAAATTAGGATGAAATCTCACTTATTAAAAAAGTCCAGTATTTTGTTGTTTATTTATCACTCAAAATTGTGTACGCATCATTAACTAAGTGCATTTTTTCTTGTGCTTGTTTTAGCAGTTGCGGCTGATTCACAAACAAATCTGGATGCCATTTTTTTACTAAGGTTCGATAAGCCTGCTTTACTTCAGCCAAAGAAGCGTTTGCTTGCAATCCTAAAATGCTGTATGCGCGAGTAATCTGATCTTTTTCCGTCTGGGTTTTGGTTTGGTTTGGTGCTTTATTGCTTTGAGTTGTATTTTGCTGTTTGCCAGTTTGAGAACCAGGCCATCGCATCTCTGCTTTCATTCGCGCTATTTCCTCATTGAGTTCCCAATCCCGAAATTTAGCCTCCACTTCTTCTGGACGCAAAGAAGGAGAAGCTTTTGGCGGTGGTGGTGGAGAAACAGATTCTACCCTTGTCGCAGAATTCTTAGCAGTATTTTCCTGTTGTTGCTTAACACTAGTATCTTTTTTTGAGAAAGTTTGAACTCTCTCTGGCTGTGGCGAATATTTTTTATTGGTGTTGCTATATTTCGGTATTTCTTTATAAGGTTGATGATTTGAGAGTATTTTTACTTTTTCTAATTCTTGTAGCAACTGATTAAAACTGTTTTGTAATTGCTGCAAATTTTCACGTTTTTGAGTAATTTCTAGTGGCTCTTGACTGAATTCAAAGCAAATTACTTTTTTAGCTTTCTGCTCATATTCACTCAGGATAGATAACCCGTGACTGCTAAAGCGAGATAAATAATCTTCAATTGTAGTTATACAAAGTTTAGCAATTTCCTGATGATAAGATTCATTTGCTAATTGTTCATCTTGTTTTTGGATATTCTTATTTAGCAAATAAGAAATACTCCCGACGACAGCAGCACCCACCGGGCCACCTAATAACCAACCAATACCACCACCAACAGCGATGGAACCCGGTTCGCTCAAATCATCAGTATTGTTTGGCTTCGAGGGTAATATTACTTGTGGTTCGCTAGGAAAGGGAATTAATAAATCTTGCGGGCGTTCTTCTTGAAAAAATTCGTAAGCTTGATAAAGCCATTTCATTGCAGCCAATTGCAATTGCGTTACGTCTTTTTTAAGAATATTTGTTTGCCAACTTTTAAAGTTATTTTCTGCCAATGCAACTGCTGCATCAGCTTGATATTTTGTAAGTAATTTAGGTAATGCTAGCCAATCGCGTAACTCTTCCACACTAATAGTAAAACCTTTATAAATTAGGTCGGCTGCTTTTTGTTTAATTTCAATTTTAGTGTTTTGTTTATCAACAAAGGATTTTATTTCAATAGCAATCGGGTCAATTTTAGCTTTTAATGAGTATTGGATTTGAGAAGCGATCGCTTGCACTCTTGGCAAACGCACATTACCACGATTTGGTTGCAAAATCCCCACAATATTTTGCAAAGCTGTTTCAAAAGCCGCTAACCCGCTACTATTAGCAGTAGCAACATCGCCTTTTAATCTAGCTCTTAAAGCAGGTAAAGCATCAACGCGATATAAATTACTAAAACCTGGAGGTAATTCGCCTCGAAAGCTTTCTGCAACAAACAGCAAGCGATTTTGAACCTGTTTTTGCTCGTCGGGTTCGAGTAAATTAAGAAAATTAGCAACAAAAATAACTGTTTTAATACCGCGATCTAATAGCCAATCTCGTAAGTTTTCCCGTTCACCTAAAGTCATTAACTTACGTGCATCTAATAATTGTATAACTAAATCTGCACTTAAAAGTTGTTCTCGGACTAAATTATCTTGTTCATCTCTATCATTAGTTCCCGGTAAATCGAGAAATTCTACACCTGTTTCTAAGAAGGGATGCGGACAAAAAACTTCCACAGATGCTACATCTTTTCGCATCTGCCTATTGCCATCAAGAGTTGCAAATTGTTGTAAAACTTCTGTGCCACTGCGATAGACGTCTGTACCGTCTACCAACATGATGCGAGTTCGCACATCAGAACCATACTTGACAGTAATCGCCGCGCCTGTGGTGGGAACTAAATCAATTGGTAAGGTGCGATTCCCTAGTACGGCATTCAGTAAGGTAGATTTCCCATGATTAAACGGGCCAAATACCGCAATCCGAAAGCTAGGATTAACGAGATGATTGCAAATGGTAATTATATCTTGATGCAGTTGCGATTCACGTTCTAAATTCAGTAACGCAGATGCAGATTTGAGATAATCGGCTAAATTCTTATAACCTTCATACTGTTGTTGCATAGTTCCCTTATCTTCCTCGTTCCCAGTTTCTAGCTAGGAACGAGAGTAATTAGATATATTAGCTATAGTACGCTAATAGATTGCTATACGCCGCCTCAATTTTTTGCAACTGAGCTATTACATCTTCCTGTAAGTTTTTTAAACGGTTGAACTCACTCTCACGATTTATTTCGCGGGTTTGTTTCTGGTTGACTAAATTATCTAATTCAGATTTGCGAGATCCAATATCATCGTTAATCCGCTTACTTACTTCTTTTTCGTAAGAGTCAAAACACTCTTTCACAGCATTGTATACAACCTGAGATTGCTCATGCGCTACTTGCGGTAGGTGTTTAACTAACTCTTTCTTCGCTGTTTTAACTAATTCTTTACGTGCTTGATCTGCTTGCAAAAATCCTACTCCCAAACCTAGCAGTGCAAACCCGATTGGCCCAAGAAAAACACCCGTCACTGCTGTAATTATCCCGCCAACGCCAATTACAGTGAAGTAGTTTAACAAGATATTTTTCCAATCAAATCCGGCCCCAGCTAGTGCGAAACCAGCAAGATTTCCTTTAGATAATGATAACAATCCCATTGCCCATTTTGCCCAGGTGGGAGAGTTATCTTCTTCAGCAGTAGTAGTGGTATGTACCTTTACCTCTTGTCCGGTAAGCTTTTCAGTAATTTGATCTGTGATTTGACTGTAAGACGCGCCATATTGTGCAGCGCTACGAGAAAGTTCTTTAAAAGCTGCATTGATATCTTTTTCAGCAGTTAATGTCCAAGCAGCAGATTTATCGGTGATATATTGCTCAAAGGCTTTTTGCAGTGCGCTGTTAAATGCTTCTCGTTTACCACTACTGAGAAAATCAAACAGATTTAATTCCGGCTGATAGCGCAAGAAATCGGTTTCAAAGGTATCACCTAAGTTTAAAACGTAGCTGCGAAAAGATTCGGAAATAGTTCTTGCTTGGGTGTCTCTTGTATTGATAATTTCTTTTTGAAATTCATCTCGAATACCTGTGAGTTTGTTAAACTCTGGTTCTACAGAATCAATCCGTTTTTTTAATTCATTTACATCTTGGTCAAGTAATGGTATACGTCTAGCAACTGCTTCGCGGGTATGATTGCAGGCAAGTCTAGCCAAAGTTCTAACTTGACGGAGTTCTGCGATCGCACGTTCTCTGGTAAGAAAAGTATTAAGCGAATCCATAAACTTCGGAAAGCCAGTCCCCTCTAAATCAGCTTGGGGATTTTTTAACCGTCGTCTGAGTGCTTGAATTGACGAAAGCTCAAACACTCGTTCGTCATAAATATTCTGACCTTCTACAGTACAATATTCTGCTAAATTCGCGTTAAATACTTGCCGCAATCTATTCTCAGATGCTTGTAATTCTTCAACATCATCAGGATCAATCAATGATTCCCGCACCTGATCCCAAGCATTAACTAAGAAGAAAACTGTCAACCCTCGACCTTTGATATAATTTTCTAGGTAGCGACGCTCACCCAAAGTACAAGGTTGAGAAGCTCTCATCACAAACAAAATTGCATGGCAATTATTTACATAACCTAAAGATAATTCGTTTCGCGCTTCTGTATCATTCAATCCTGGACTATCAACAATTTCAATTCCCTTTTCTAGTAGGGTTAAAGGATACTCAACTACTGCATAATCAACATCGGGAAATGCTTGTTTTTTCTCCTGCTCTAGTTTTTTAGCTTCAGCCGGATCAATGGTATATTTATATTTAAAGTTCTGAAAGTCTAGCTGTTGTGGGCTTTTTCCATCATTAAAATGAATGGTAACTTTCTTTTCTGGCCCATAACGTAAAACTGTTAATACTGCGGTACAAGGGTTAACATCGCTCGGCAATAAGTTTTCCCCAATTAAGGCATTAAGAAACGTGCTTTTTCCCCGTTTCATATCGCCTAATACCAAAAGGCGAAAGACACCTTGGCGGAGATTTTTACTAGCTATTGTAATATCTTCAATATCTCGCTCTAAACTGAGTTTTCCTGATGAAGAGTTTCCAGCCAACTCAGCTTGATTAATTGTTTCAGCTAGTTTACTCAAACATACTGAAATCTCCGATCGCACTTGAGCAACGCGCTCTAAATCTTGGATAAATCTGTCAGTTGTTGCCTGATTACTCATAACAGTTACACCTTTATTAAAGATTGGTTTTTTTAGATTCCAAAAATAATTTGTAAGACACCCACCCCAGCGCACCAACAATAATAAACCCAGCCAATACTGAGGCTATTCTCACTGCAACTAGTGCTACCACACCAAGAGCAAAAAGCTTCCCGCCCAAAATCAGTTTTTTGATCCAAGGTTTCTGATCTGGTTGATGTTTCACAGTTTGATGAAAAGCTGCATCAGTAGCATGGATGTCAGTTTCCATTTCCCGGAGTCGCAATTCAACTTCTCGTTCTCGTAATATACGTTCTCGCTGTTCAAGTTCTTTTTAGCGATGCCTACGGCGGGCTTCGCCTACGCTTTCAGATGTCATCGGTATTCATCTCGTTTAAGATCATGAAAAGATGTCAGCAGTCACTTATCAATCTGCTGTATCCTAACTCACGTAATTATTTAAAAACAGCAGTAAAATTACTATTTAAATTTGATCTTTACCCCCTTTTTAAGGGGGTCGCCACAGGCGGGGGGATCTTATCCAAACCGTATTAGGTGTAATGATACCTACTTGTCGCTCATTAGACTGTCTGTGTAGCAGCCGCTTTTGAGTCTGCGGTGGTCTTTAACCGGGTAATAGTGGCTTTACGAATGCGATCGCTTTTGCGTACCCCGCCTGTCATCTCGTATTCCCGGCTATCTTTGCCATACTTCAACACCACACCACTAACTAAGCGTTCTGAGGTTTCGCAAATGCTCTTTTCAAGGGTTTCTATTTTTGCCTTTGCCGAATCAAGGGCAGTTAGCATCATATTATACTGGTCTATCTGGTTGCGGAGTTGTCCAGTTAACTGCATTAAATTGTCTAAACTCATAGAATCACCAAAGTCAAGACTGGAATTAATCGATTTAAACCCGATTACTCTCTTTTCGGTTTTTTCTAGCACGGAAGAGCTTCTTTGTTTGCGTGGCATCAATCTATGCTTTTTACTAAACTTTATCTTTCTAGAGTGTCTCAATGGGACAATGTAGCGGTTCAGTAAAGCTTGCAAAAATAGGTGTTTTTTTTAATAAGATTGGAGTGATAGCTCAGTAATTACACGATGCTAGACAAGAAATTGTTGAGAATAGGCTTGTGTTTTGACAGAATAGACTTGTGTTCTGACAAAATAGACTTGTGTTCTGACAAAATAGACTTGTGTTCTGACAGAATAGACTTGTGTTTTGACAGAATAGACTTGTGTTTTGACAGAATGGACTTGTGTTTTGACAGAATGGACTTGCGTTCTGACAGAATGGACTTGTGTTCTGGCTGAATGGACTTGTGTTCTGAACGAATTAACAATCAATATAGCCACAGCCCTAACAACAGCAGAGATTTGCCCTGAAAAGGAATTGCAAGAAAAAGCCGCTACCCTGAGCAACATGGCATTGCAAATCGCCGACCAAGGGGACATCCCAAAAGCGATCGCACTCTGGGAGGAAGTTGCTTCTACACTTGCACAAATAAGTGCATACAGTGATTTGGTAACAGTTCTGAGTAATTTAGGGGTAGCAGATGAAAGGAACGGTTTGGTTTATCTAGCTCAAGCAATCTGGCTAACGCTGAGGATTCAAGCCCCTTTATCACAAACCATTCGGTTAATCAGTGCTTTATATAATAGAGTGCCTCAAGGCGATGAACTAGAAGCTTTGCTAGGAGCAACGGCAATGTTCTTTTGCAACTACCGAGGTGAAGGTCATCCCCAGTTAGAGGAACTCCAAGAGCATAGTTTCAAGATGATAGCAGGTGCGGCAAATGCCCAAGGAATTGAAACAGAGGAAGCGTTTGGTAATTGGTTTACTCAGCAACGGCTAAACGATTCAGAATATTTCCTCCCCCGACTCAATCAACGTCTAGAGGATATAGTTGGCGATAGGTGGTTGTTTGACCGCAGTCAAGTTTCAATGGGTGAATAAGGGGAAATGCGAGGATAAAGGAGAGACTGCTTGAGAAACAAGGTAAATTAGGGCAGTGGGCGTTGACGTAGCTGTGTACGTTCTACAACAGTAAAACTGCCTTCTAAAGATATACTTTCAATACTCAGCAGACGTAGCAAGTCTTCGGCTGGCTCCTCTGGTGTAGCAGGAAAATAACGAAAATAAACAACACCAACTGGTGATGGCATTCGCAGGCGGTAAATTAATTCGCCATAATCTCGGTCAAATGTCAGAATGATTCGCCCCTCACGAACTGCACGCGTCAGAACCTCAGAATCTTCTGCACCTGGCGCGTCTTCACTTCCATAGGCTACATCGTAACTAGCAGAGCGCAAATATCTAACACTCATCAGAGGAAAATTTTCATTTGCTAGAAACCGCATCATCCTGCCTCAGACAAAAGCGGTAGAGTGTACAAAGATTCTTCACGCATACACTCTGCTGTAAAAGCAAAGACTGCTCTTAGTGCTTCTGAGGTAAGAGTCGGATAGTTTTCTAGCACTTGTTGTTCTGTCCATCCCGCAGCAAACAAACCCAATAAGAACTCTACAGATAAACGAGTTCCTTTCACAGTCGGCTTACCCAGCAGAATTTTGGGGTCTGAATGAATGTACTGTTTCCAGTCCATAGTTTATACTCCGACTAAGCTAAAGCTATTGTTGCACAGTATGATTATTGCTGGATTGCTGAGTGGGGAATCGCGTTAATCTAAAATTAATCGCTAACAATATAACCAGCTTATGCAATCCCTAAATATCACACTGCCAGATGCGATCGCTAATGCTCTCAGTGCTTACATTGGCGATCAAGAAGTTTCCTTACCTGCTAACGCTATCGTAGAAAATGCCCTCGAATAATTCCTCAGCCAACGTGGTTATTTACCTCCACAAAAGCAAGGTTTACGCCTTACTCCTGCACCCAAGGGAAGTGGATTTAAAGATACGTCAGTAAATCACGATAAAATTCTAGCTGAACAAACGTTTTTGCAGTCATTGCCACCAAACACACCTTGAGAGCCGTAATTGCTGACACTGGGCCTTTATATGCTGCTGTAGATATAGACGACCAATATCATGAACGCTCCCAAGCAGAGCTACAACGTATAAAACCAATTCGCAATTCGCAATTCGCAATTAAACTAAGCCCGACACTAGGGGTGGGGTTTTTACCTACCTTGCGATACAAAAACTGTTTCGCCCACCAGGGGCGAGGTTTTCAACCTTCACTAATTAATTGACGACAATATAATCAGTTTATGCAATCCCTCAATATCACACTGCTAGATGCGATCGCTTAGGCAATTATGATTATTATTGGATTGGCCAGAGAGGAAATGCGATATGGCATTTTAGGCAAATCAGTTGTAAATTATGCGATCGCTATAAGCCAAAATTTTTATAGATACTCACACAGGTATAGCCAAAATGGATATTAAGAATGGCTTCGTCGGCGCTGTTGGCAACACACCCCTGATTCGCTTAAACAGTTTCAGTGAAGAAACAGGATGTGAAATCCTCGCTAAAGCTGAATTTCTCAATCCTGGCGGTTCCGTCAAAGACCGCGCTGCACTTTATATCATCAAAGATGCAGAAGAGAAAGGTTTACTCAAACCCGGTGGCACAGTTGTAGAAGGAACTGCTGGTAATACTGGCATTGGGCTGGCACATATTTGCAACGCCAAAGGCTACAAATGCCTAATTATTATTCCCGATACTCAGTCACAAGAAAAAATAGACGCACTGACAGCACTAGGCGCAGAAGTTCGTCCTGTTCCTGCTGTACCCTACAAAGACCCAAACAATTACGTCAAACTATCTGGCAGAGTCGCTGCTGAGTTGGAAAACGCTATTTGGGCGAATCAGTTTGATAACTTAGCCAACCGCCGCGCCCACTACGAAACCACGGGGCCGGAAATTTGGACACAGACAGATGGTAAAATAGATGTATGGACAACTGCAACTGGTACTGGTGGTACTTATGCTGGTGTGGCATTGTACTTGAAAGAACAAAATCCAGCGATTAAATGCGTTGTTGCCGATCCATTGGGTAGCGCACTTTATAGCTATGTCAAAACCGGCGAACTCAATACAGAAGGAAATTCCATCACCGAAGGCATTGGTAATGGTCGTGTCACAGCCAATATGGAAGGCGCACCTGCCGATGATGCCATTCAAATCGATGACAAAGAAGCTTTACGGGTAGTTTACCAACTGCTAAGAAAAGATGGGCTTTTAATGGGCGGCTCAACGGGTATTAATATCGGCGCAGCTGTTGCCCTAGCGAAGCAGTTGGGGCCAGGACATACCATTGTCACTATCTTATGTGATAGTGGTTCCCGCTATCAGTCGCGGATATTCAACCCTGAATGGCTAGCCTCAAAAGGACTTTCAATAGATTAGTCATTGGTCATTGGTCATTGGTCATTGGCTTCGACTTTTGACGCAATGACAAATGACATAGACGCGCCAGCGGCTTCCCGTAGGGTAGGACAAAGGACAAAGGACAAATGACAACTCAACCATCAAACTTCCCTACAATAGACCAACCCTCTTCTCCTAAATGTGTGCGGGTTTGTCAAAATCGCACTTGCAAAAAACAAGGTGCAGTTAAAGTTTTAGCAGCTTTTGCAGCTTTGCCAATCCCTAGTGTAACAGTAACGGCTAGCAGCTGTTTGGGACAATGCGGCAATGGCCCGATGGTGCTGGTATTACCCGATATGGTCTGGTATAGCGGCGTTCAACCCGATGAAGTATCTCTACTGATAGAAAATCATTTGTTAGGTGGTCAAAGAGTCCAACGGATGCTCTATTATCGGTTTCATCCCCAGAAATAAAGCCAAATTTTCAATATCAATGTCTGCAATATTGTTGACTGAAGTGAGGCATCCCATGAATATCCAACAGCTGCGTCAATCCTTAAAACAAAACTGGCTGAGTTACTACGAGCAAAATATTTCCTGGCTGGTCAGAATGCGAATTTGGGGCACTTATGATGGTCTGCGCCGTCCTTTGTCCGGTTTTATTTTGGCAACACTGTCTGTTTTAGAACCCCAGTTTGATGAAATACTTGCTTTTATGATGGATCTGAGTAACGATCCAGATAAAATAGTCGCCGCTTTAGGTCTTAACTTCAATCCTGATCAAGAGTTACGTTTAATAAAACCAGAGCATTCTATGGCTATAAGCCAAGTTGAAAGCGAGTCACCAGATGAGAATTCTGAGGATAAACATCTGTCATCGGTTGTAACTGCCAGCAAGATTGCCTCTCATTCTCTTGCCAATACTCTAGATTCCAACTTGTCACGCGCCGATGAACTTGTGCCATCGATTACAGCTACCACTGAGGTAGTTCGTACACGCCAACCTGAGTTGATAGTAGCTGCAACTAAAATTGCTCCAGATACTCCGGCAAAAACGCCATCCTCCGGTTTGCCAAAGGAATATCAACTAGTACGCTGGCACTCTGGTCAGTTACCTTCACGAGGATCGGCAACAATGACCAGTGAGGTTAACAGCAAAGCCAAAACTATGTCATCTGTGGCATTAGCTACTGACATTAAGAGCAACGCGTCATCTGTCCGAATCCCTGGGGGCGCATCATTGGCAATTACCACTGAGATTAATAGTAATGGTCAACCAGGGCGTAGCTGCTTTGCAGCTTGTCGTCAGACATCGCCCCTTGGGCGGCTCCCTTCAGGAGCATCGCTAGCAATTACTACTGAGGTTAAAAGCAACGGCAAACAGCCGAATATTCAACCAGAAAATGTTAAGAGCAAAGTGAATCTAGAAACCACTAATGCCCGTAGTATAGCTTCTTGGGTAGATGAATTTTGTTACGGCACTAGGAATAAAGAAGAAGATATTTTGACTTGAATTAGTTATGGGTAATCGTGAGAAACAAACGGGATTTCTATGACTTCACCTTCAGTTTCTCCAACTTTGACTTTTAAGCCTACGCCACCAGCTTTGGTGCGAATGTAACCTAATCCAAAATAACCATCAGCCGTTTCTGTATAACTGGTAAGTTTGCCGACCTTTTCATCTCCAATTGCGATCGCACTTCCAACTTCCACAGGGGCGCTGAGTCGAATACCCAAAAGGTGTTGTTTTACACCTTTATATGTGTTTAATCGAGCAATGGTTTCTTGCCCAATATAGCAACCTTTAGTAAAAGAAATTGTTTGCCACAAACCAACTTCTAGAGGATTGTAATCATCTGTGAGTTCCGAATCTGGCGCGGGGCGGCCTTGTAAGATTCGCAACGCATCCCAAGCGCGATCGCTCATTTCTACTGCCCCAGCTTCTAACAATTTGTTCCACATCGAAGATTTATCAGTATTGGGGAAAGTAAAAGTGTATCCGGGCGCAGCTAACCCACTACCCACAGCAATCCGCACGCCCTCAGCAAGAGCAATGCTGTATAGTTTATGACATCCGTAAGGTTGTCCGATGAGTTCGCCAATACCCAACTTTTCTAAAACAGCATCACTTCCTGGGCCAATGAGGCTGAAGGTGTTGGTGTCTTCTGTGATATCAGATAATTCCACCTTGTCGGCATAAAAAATATATTTATCCAGCCATTCCATGAGAAACTGGCGGCGGTTGGGCGAAACTAGCAGAATTACCGCATCTTCTGTAACGTATGCGGTTGCTAAATCAATTGTTCTGGCTGTGGAAGTGACAAAAACCGTATCACAACCTTGTCCTGGCTTGAGTATTTGGAAATTGTTAGTACTTTGGTTATGTAAGAAATTGAGGCGATCGTCGCCAGATACTTTGATACGTCCCCAGGCGGTGCGATCGCATATTGCAACCCCAACTCTAGCGGCTTGGATAGCTGCTGCGTCTTTATCGTCAATTGTAGATGTTGGCATGGTGATGAGAAGTTGCCCTGTTTCAATGTTGTCGCACTGGAAATCTTAACAAATAAGCGTTTGCGGCTTCAATGCATCTCCGGTTTTCTTCTGGCGTATAATCAAATCAAAAGAAAGTGCCGAACAATAAAACTGTGCTAGTGGTGGCGATCGCTCTTGTTATAGTTCTGTTATTATCCATTTGCTGTCATTAACCAATCGCAAACAATAGATTTGCAGTCATTGGAAAAGTTGACCCAGACTTGCCACTGTCCTAAATATCCGTTCCAATGTGGCTCACTATCAGCTACACCGATTGCCTCACCTACCCTGGAAACCAATTCTTGGTAGAAATTCCCCCCATCTTCTAACCCCTCATTACTACCGTCTCTGGCATTAAAAGCTGTATTTGTTATCCCGCATAGCTTAGAGCTTTTCTTAGTGCCATTCCTCTACAGCGACTGTGACAACCCTTGGTAAGAAATTTACTATGTTTCTTAGTCTCGTTTCCTTCATTGCTTTAATATAACAATATTGATATATTCAAGGTGGTGCCGTGCCTGAAACCCGCGTTGTTTTCTACCAGGAAGAGGAAGGTGAAGTTCCTGTTCTTGAATGGCTGAAGCGACTTTTGAAAGAAGACCGCAAAGGTTATGCAAACTGTGTTGCTCGAATTAAACAACTGGCGGCATCAGGATACGAACTCCATCGCCCTGCGGCAGATTACTTACGCGACGGGATATATGAGCTTCGAGCAAAGCATATTCATGTGCAATACCGCATCCTGTACTTCTTTCATGGGCAAAATGTGGCGATTCTTGCTCACGCTATCACAAAAGAAGAAGCAGCTGTACCACCAATTGATATTGAACGGACAATCGCTCGAAAGCTTTTATTTGAAGAAAACCCAGACGTTCACACCTACGTAGAGGAGCAAGAGGATGGACAAGACTAGCGATGCGATAAAAATCATTGACCAAATGACTAGCAGCGACCCTGAGCTTGAGGCAATGGTAGCAGAAGCTTCAATCAATGCAGAAGTGGCACAGTTGATTTATGAAGCTAGAACAAAAGCAGGGTTAACACAGAAACAGCTAGCTGAACTTGTTGGCACAAAACAGCCTGTGATTGCACGACTGGAAGATGCTGATTACGAGGGACACTCTCTGTCAATGCTCCAAAAAATTGCTCACGCTCTTAATCAGCGACTAGTAATTCATTTGACTCCTTTGGAGCATGAACAAAGCGCATAGTGACATATATAGGACAATGTTATATCAGCCTAGCTTTCTGAGGTGAGTTTTTCTAACTCATCCAAAAGCTTCAATATCCGCGTTTTATTCTTCTGAACACTAGCTCCTTTATTTTTGGGTAATCGCTTGCTAATTTACTAAAAGTGCGATCGCACCTAATTTTGTTAACTCTCTGGTAAACTAGCAAACGCCTGCTCAACTAACTCCTTTGACTTCGCATCCAAACGCAGCCAATCCACTTCACCCAGTTCATCGATTAAACTAGTATCAATATCAGCACCTTCCTTCTGTGGAGTGTATTCAAGAAAACACACCTGATAACACAGTTCCCACAAATCGATATTCGCTTCTTGCTGTTGACGCTGCAAACGTAGATGATATCCTGGATGGGGCATCGGCAAACGAGCCAGAGTCTCTCTGATTTCATCTGCTTCTTGGGGCGTTGCAGTTTCCATTGCTTGCAACAGTTCAGTCACCAATGCTTTGATTTCATCAGTGGTGTTAGGCGGCCAAATCAGGACATCGTGGTAAGTTCCTGTCCAGGAAGATTGATCTAGCTGCTTGCGGATATTGTCGATAACGCGAATGAAAGCAGGTTGCATGAGGATTTCAGCCTGCTGCCATGCAACTGAGTTTGTTATTTTAGGTGGCATTGGTAATAAACAGGGGCACTATAAAGAAAAATAAACAGTCTGCGTTTATTAAAAAGCTGCGTTTTTAATCTAAATCTTTTCTCAAGATAGCGGATTTCATTGAAGAAAATTTGGAGATATTTATTACCAGCTGGAAAATTAGGTAATAGCTCTGGGGAGTGAATATGATAGGCAAGCTACTAGACCATCGTTACCAAGTAATTCGAGTCCTCGCAATGGGAGGATTTGGTCAAACCTATATAGCCCAAGATACTAGGCGGCCCGGCAACCCCATCTGCGTTGTCAAGCACCTCAAACCTGGAACTGACCCCAGAGTTTTTGATACTGCTAAACGCCTGTTCAATAGCGAAGCCGAAACATTAGAAAAACTGGGCAATCATGACCAAATACCCAGGCTGCTGGCGTACTTTGATGAAAACCAAGAGTTTTATTTAGTACAAGAATATATTGAAGGACATACTCTAGCTGAAGAACTTATATCTGGTAAACGCTGGAGTGAAAGCCAAGTAATTCAACTATTGCAAGAAGTTCTGGAGATTCTAGAATTTGTCCACCGCCAAGGTGTGATTCACCGCGACATCAAACCGGATAATATCATCCGTCGCGCCTCAGATAATAAGTTAGTTTTAGTGGACTTTGGAGCAGTAAAGCAGTTACATACACAACTAGTAACAGTAGGCGGACAATCCTCTGCCACAGTAGTTATTGGCACTCCTGGGTATATGCCCACAGAACAAGGGCAAGGTAAACCCCGTCCTAACAGTGATATCTATTCTCTCGGCATTATCGCCATTCAAGCACTAACAGGATTACAGGCAACAGAATTGCAAGAAGATCCGGAAACCGGGGAAATCATTTGGCAGCAATCAGTAACTGTGAACTACCGATTGGCGGCAGTGTTATCCAAGATGGTGCGTTATCACTTCAAAGACCGCTACCAAAACGCCACGGAAGCACTGCAAGCGTGTAAAGACGCGATTAATCCTGTACCTGTACTTTCCACACCTCAAGAATCCCCCAAATCCCGACCTCAAGTATCTCGGGTGCAAACGGTTGCAGTTGCACCAGCAAATCCTGTCAAACCTGCCCGTCAAGACTCTAGCAAATCTGACCCATTGCCGATATTAATTGGCATATTATTGGTTGGTGGTGCGGCTGCTTTGGTAGCAAACGTATATCCAAATGTGAAAAATTTAGCTTTTAATCTTACAGGTAACGATCGCACCTTAGCAAATAAATGCTCGGCTGTTGTCGTCGGAAATTCTAATATTCGTTCTGAACCTAGTTCGATAAATTCTGATAATATTGTGCGAACAGTTGGTGATAATACCAAGTTCGAGGTGACTGGCAAACGGACAAAACGAGGTTGGATAGAAGTTAAACTCAACTCTGGTCGTTTGGCTTGGGCACACTCGGATGTGATAACCAATAACCAAGAATGGGCTTCTTGCCTGCGCGAAAAGGGCATTGCAACTAAGACAGTAAATGATAGTACCCTGATTGCTACTCGACCAACTCCCAAGCCAAAACCAAAATCTAGGAATGTAGCAACTCCATTACCAGAAAAGCCGAAGGAGTCAACTGATGACATTGGGAAAACAGAACGATCGCAGCCTAGTGATAACAGTGCCAATATTATAGAACAAGCAAGGCAGAAGTATGACTCAGGAGATATAGTTGGAGCGATCGCACTGTTAAGAGCGATTCCGGCAAATGCAACTTCTAGTATCCAAGAAACGGGCAAAGTAATTGCCCAGTGGCAGGAAGATTGGGCTAAGGCAGAGGCGTTATCTAATGAGATAAATAAAGCTATAGATGATGGTAAATGGGATAAAGTTTTAGATTATAGAAACCATCCAGAAAAATTACCTAATACTAAATACTGGCGAGACAGAATAGAACCATTATTTAAACAAGCAGCTGAAAATCTGGCAAAACAAGCACTGCCTAAACTAGAAAATCAAGGTAGTCAGAAAAATACCCAACAGAAACTTCCCGATACTAACTAACCTGCTACTACGGAAAGTTCTGATACTACAGAAACTCCTGAAAATGAGTTTTAACAGTTAAGCTGATGCGCGCTAAAAAAGTATAAACACTCTTTACGGTCGTTAACTGTTAACTGTTGACGGTTATCAGTCATCAGTCATCGGTCATCAGCCTTCATGTAAATGTTCAATTTAAATAGATATATCCTTAATATAAACAAAATGGGATAATAAACTACGGAGTAAAAATTAGATATACAAAATATGACAAGTCCTTTGGCAAGAATTGAATCACA